>CALFWI010000435.1 GCA_937928615.1 uncultured Saprospiraceae bacterium
CTATTTTCAACTTAAAAATATCTACCTGTCGGTAGACAGGAATCAATAGCGATGCTATTCATTGATTTTTTAGCTAAAACTATCAAAAAAATCTTGTCCTTAAAATTTACAGAATTAATCAACACGTCGCACTTAGATATAGGGCATTAAAAACGACCTATATCCAACTCCTCCTAGTAAATAGAACTGATGGTCTAAATTTCGACCTTTATATTTTCTTTAAAATTTTAATCTAAAAGAGGCCCCAACTGTTCTAGGTGCGCCATAAAACGCATCTGAAATACCGAATGCAGCAGAAGTGATACCGCTCTGAATAACAGCCTGGTCTGTTAAGTTTTTACCCCAAAGCGAAATCTCATATTTCTCTTTAAGCGTTACACCAACCCGTGCGGAGACCATAGAATAAGCTGGTTGTAAGAAAACAGGTGTATTCGCTGCATTATGATAAGTATCACTTTGCGTGTTAAAGTCCACTCTGAAACCTAATCGAGCATTATCACCTATAGCAGGTGTATAAGATGCTCCAATAGCAAATTGAGAACTAGGTGTTTTTTGCATAACAGATTCTGTAGTCAATTGAGCAGATTCTTCTATTTCTGTAAATGCAGCATCTGTAAAACTAGCAGATGCATTGACATGAAAATCTTCTCCTAAAGACGTTAAAAACTCTGCCTCTATCCCTTTAATTTCTGCTTTTGCTGCATTTTCAACAACAATTTCAGGCGTATTGACAAAACCTACTTGGATGTCTGTATAATCACTTAAATAAGCAGAGATATTTAATCTTGTTTTGTCTCCTATATCACTTTTAAAACCTAATTCAAAGGTATTTACTTTCTCAGGTGCGAAAGGCTGAATTCCTTCTGCTGAACGTAAAGGTCTAGCATTAAATCCACCTCCTTTAAAACCATTGGCGTAACTAGCGTAGGTTAATATTTTATCCGTTGCTTGAAATTCCGCACTAACACGTCCAGTAACAGAAGTCCAATCTGCTGCAACTCTGGTGTCTGGTGGAACAATATATGCTTGACTTGCAATTTTTTGGTGTGTAGAAGTATAAGCCTTATCATCCTTCGAATATCTTAGCCCTCCTGAAACAGAGAATTTATCTGTAAGGTCATAGGAAAGGTTTAAGAAAGCCGCAAAGTTATCAATGACTACTGTATTTTGTACATCCAAATTCAAATCCAATCCTACGTTGGCAGGATTACCTGGACCTCCGAATGGTCCTGGACCAGGCACCTCATCAGGACTAGCTGTTGCGTTCAATGCTGCAAAAAGACCAGTTGCTAAATCCACTATAACGAAATCTTCATTCGTCTCGGTCATATAATAAAGCCCTCCTAACCAATTAAATTTAGAAGGCTTAGAGTTGAAAAATTGCAATTCAGCACTTGTAGAAACTGAATTGAATTCCCCATTTGTATGACGGTAAGGGAAAGGACCATTATCACCATCTCTGGAAAATTGAGAATCCATATTTCTATATCCAACTACCAATTTACTAGTTACACTTCCTAAGTCTAATTTGGCAGAACCATTTACTCCAAAAACATCTAAATCATTGACACTTGCACCAGTTGCATTTGTTTTATAGGGGTCACCAGTAATCCATTTTTGGTCTACTGCATCTCCTACTAATGCATTATAAATTAAGGCAAAGGGGTAAGCCTGAGGGTTCGCATCTACCACCGTAGAAACTGCTGAACCTGCTCGGGTTCTGGTATAATCAAAACCAAAATCTAAGACTAAATTATCTGTAGGAATAGCATTTAATTTTCCTCTAAGGAAAAAGGTATTATCATCTCCTTGCGGTGTATCTGGGTCTAATAATCGCTCTGTAAAGCTCCCTCTCTTTCTATAAACCGTACTAAAGTTAGCAGCAACTTTTTCACTAATAGGTAGGTTGACACTTCCTCTAATTTGTGCTAAGCTATAATTACCTGCTGTAGCCTCTACTGTACCATATACCTTATCCGTTGTAGGATTTGGTGTAGTTATATTAATTGCTCCTCCAATCGTGTTTCTTCCAAAAGTAGTTCCTTGTGGACCTCTCAAAATTTCGACTTGAGCACCTTCCATTTCGAATAAAGTACCAATGGTTATGGCAATATAGATACCATCGACGTAAACACCAACACCAGGGTCTGTCGTTCCTTTAAAATCACTTTGACCAATCCCTCTAATAAAAATAGACGTTCCAAATGCCGCTCCACTCTGACCATTTTCAATAGTTAATCCAGGCGTAAAACGAGCAATATCGTTTATCTGAGTAGCTCCTTTTTGTACTAATTCTTCTGGGGTAAAAGCTGTAATCGCTAGGGGAACACTTTGTAGCGATTCTTCGACTCTTCGTGCGGTAACGGTAATGTCCTGTAAAACAACAGCACTTGATAGTGTTACAGATAACGAGTTATCGGCAGAAGTAACCGCTATTTCTCTATCTTTATACCCAGTATAACTAAACACTAAAATAGTAGGCAGTTCATTGACCGCTAAGGCGAAGTTACCGTCCAAATCTGTAACGGTTCCTGTGCTGGTAT
>CALFWI010000436.1 GCA_937928615.1 uncultured Saprospiraceae bacterium
CCTTTTTATCGACAATTATATCACTTCCTTAGCCAACCTAATCAAGCAGTTTTTCCTGTTGAAAATGGGCATATCTCTTTAGAAAATGCTTTTTTAGCCGAAAGCCAATCTTTACGACAATTATTGACCATTGAACAATTAAGGCATTTAACGAAAAATGAGGCCGCTAATTGGATTTTTCGAGAACTGCCTACTCAATCAACCTTAGGGCAATTTATTCGGCAATTATTAACTGATAACCTGAGAGGAAAAACGATTTCCCCTATTCTAAATTGGGAAATGACTTTGCGTTGGATGGATATTGAATTTTTTCAACAACAAAGCGAAGAATGGCTGATTTATTTGTATACCGAATTATTACAAAATCATCGCTCGCTTTGGTCGGGCAATAAAGCTTTAGTCAAAGAAAAACCCATTATTCGATTGGAAAATGGCGAAATGGTAACGCCTTTTAATTTAAAAGACGGTACACCGAATGCTTATATTCCAACTAAATTAAAAACGGATTATCCAACGGTCAAACAACTTATTATTGATAATGAGTTGGCAAAGTCTTTCTTAGAAAATCTAGGATTAAGTACGCCAATTCTTCGAGACGAATTAGAAAATTATATTCTCCCAAAATTTATCAATGCTCAAAAAACGAAGGAAGATATTTTACCTTCTTTGGAAGAGTTAGAAAAAATAATTACCCATTATTGGCAATGTAATGCGGAGGAAGCGAAAGCATTAGAACTACAACTAAACACGCTACCAATTTTGCAAGCGGTGTCGAATGAAGATGGAAGCATCATCGCTGCTTGCCCAAATCAGGTGTATGTTGAAAATGAATTATTGACAGAGTTTTTTGCTGGAAATGAGGAAATTTTATGGTTGCCTGTTGAGTCGCTTTACGGCGATTTAATTACAGCCTTAGGGCAGAAAAAAGTAGCTGGTTTTTTTGAAAAAATGGGCGTGGCTAAATTGCCTCGCTTTGTTCCAATGGACGAGACTTTAGAAGAAACAGAGAAGAAAGAATTGATGCAGCAAAAGACACCTGGCGCAAGTTATCCAATGTGGGAAGAAACGGTCGATTTTGGCATTGATGGCTTAATTGATTTTTTAAATAAGGAATATTTTGATTCCCCACAATCTATTTTGTTGTGGCAAGTTTTGACGCAAATTTTAGCCACTACTTCCGACTTTCCTTTGAAGGCAACTTATCGGTATGAGTGGCAAGATACGCATGAAGTTGAAACGGATGCTTTTTGGCTAAAAATTTTAAAAAGTTATGATTGGATTTTAAATGAGGTTGGTGATTTAACAAGTGTGGTTAACCTTAAAAAGGAGCAATTATATCCAGACTATAATGCGGCTGCTGACCAACCTTTAGTCGCATTATTATTTGCGGAATCGAGCGAAAAACGTTTAGAAGTTTTGACACCCGAAGAACGAAAAGCCATTGAACTCGGTCGGCAATTATTAGAGCAAGGATTGAAGTTGGAAGATGTCGCCCAATTTCAGCAATGGCAACATCAAAAGGAAGAAAAGATAAACGAAAAAATTAACCGAAAAGCTAAGAAAAAAATACCTAAACCAATCGTTCCTAAAGATACCGATGAATTTAATCCTGCCTTTTTATCCTCAGAAGAATTATTGGAGAAACAGAAAGAACTACGCCAAAAATTAGAAAATGAATTAGAAGACCAGATTGACGAGTTGATGAAAATAGAGCAGTTAAAAGCAATTATTAAAGAAGCGCCTCCTTATGCTTTTGCGTGGTTTAAAGCTTTATTGGAACTAGAATATTTATTGGCGTTTGACCAAACGGATAAGGATAAAAGTATCAGTATTTTTTTTGAAAAAGTAGAAAAAGAGAAAGGTACTTCTAAAACAATTACGCTAAGAAAACCCATTCGTTATATTCCGATGACGATTGAAAATATGGGGGATATAAAACTGAAATTGCAGTTGGAAGAAGAACGTAGAACAATTGCGGTGGAAGTAGTGAGTATTAAAGATTTTTCGCTAAGAGCCAAATTAAAATCACCAGAAGAAATCGAAGGCATTGATTTTAAAAAAATCAGAGGGGCGGTTTTAGAAGTTCAAAATACCATTTTTACCTTAGAAGAATTATTGAAAGCTTTTCATGCGCTTCCTTTTGAAGATACTGATAATTTGAAAGCCTTATTACCCAAAAACATGCGCTTTATTTTTGGTCCTCCTGGAACAGGAAAAACGACGTATTTGGCTAGGGAAGAAATTATGCCTGCAATGTTGGGCGAAAAACGGTTAAAGATTTTGGTATTGACGCCAACTAATAAATCAGCAGATGTATTGGTGCGGAAACTATTAGACTTTTTACCTGAAACGCCATTTTGGTTATATCGCTTTGGAACGTCAGGGGATAGCGTGGTCGAAAATGCAGGTTTATTAAGAGATGGTACTTTTGATATTAGCGATAAAGAACATTTTTGTGCGGTTACTACTGCCACTCGTTTTCCTTATGATGGATTTAATTCAGGACGTTGGGAGTACCAGCTCAAAAATATGGATTGGGATGTCATTTTAGTGGATGAAGCGTCGATGATAAGTTTGGCAATGATAACTTTTATTATCCATCAGCAACCGAAAACAGAAATTATCATTGCGGGCGACCCTTTTCAAATTGAACCGATTGTTTTTGCGGAAGAATGGAAAGGCCAGAATGTTTATACGATGGTCAATTTGCAAAGTTTTAATCCTGAATTGCAAAAGGAACAACTAGAACCCTATCCGTTTCCTGTTCATAACCTGATTACTCAATATAGAAGCATTGCTACCTTGGGGTATATTTATAGCCATTTGGCGTATGACGGAAAACTGCGCCACCATCGTTTGCCCAAAGATAGACGCCCTTTAAAAATCGAAAAACTGCCTTTAAAAGAGGTTACGATTATTCGATTTCCAGTCATTAAATTAGAAACTTTATTACGTCCGCAGAAACTCAATTCAAGTCATTACCACATTTATTCCGCCCTATTGACCGCAGAAATAGTTAAGTATTTAGCCGAACAGATTTATGAAAATAATATCAAAGAAAACCCAGATAAAAAGGGTTGGAATATTGGCGTGATTTGTCCTTATAAAGCGCAAGCAATGTTGGTGGATAAAATCATTGCTGCCCAGCATGTTTTTCGACCTAAATTAAAAATTAGCTGTGGTACGATTCATAGTTTCCAAGGGGATGAATGTGATATTATTATCAATTTGCTAAATCCGCCTTTGAACATCAGCAAAAGCCCAAATATGTTTTTGAATCGACAGAATATTTTAAATGTAGCGGTCAGTCGAGCGAGAGATTATTTGATTCTGTTAGTACCTGATGAACATACGCCGAATCGAGAAAATTTATATCAAATTAATCGCTTGGAAAAGATTATTAATTATTACCTCGCAGGAGTGACGCAGAAGTGGGCGAGTGATGATATTGAGGAAAAATTATTTGGACAAATTGCCTATATCGAAGAGAACACTTTTGCGACGACGCATCAAAGTATCAATGTATATACGCAGCCCGAAAAACAATACGAGATTCGATGTGAGGATACGGCGATTGATGTGCAGATTAATAGAAAAAGACAGAAGAGAGAGTAGAGAATAGAAAGGAAATGATACATAAAAAAAGAGGTAGTGTTCATGACACTACCTCGCCCTAACCAAATAAAACCAAATTAATTTTTTATATTTTGACAACTAAAAGAAGTTGTATTTATCTTTATTTGCAATACAAAAATAATTCAAAAACCTAGAAAATTCTAATTTCTAAAGGTTTCTTTTTAGTGTATATATTACACTAAGGGGTAACTGTTTTTAAATTTAGAACTTTATTAAGATTATTTTAAATTAGCAATACTTAATTTTATAAGAAGATTAATTTTCCAATTTAGTTTCTGAATTTTAGATTAGTTAATTTTTGTCACTTTTTTAGCGTTTCACCTCCTTTTTTAATAAAATTACTATTTTTGACCATTTTTGCTAAAATATTTATAATGAAACGACCATTTCTTTTAACAATTTGCTTTTTATTGGCTATTTCTTTGAAGAGTTTCTCTCAAGAAGAAAATCAAGATGCCTTATTTATTCGTCAAATTTATGACCAAGCGTTAACTAATGGACAATGTTACGATTGGTTAACTCATTTAACTACTAAAATCGGTGGTCGTTTAGCTGGTTCTCCTCAGTCTATGGCAGCGGTAGAATATACCAAACAAGTATTAGATACTTTGGGTATGGATAAAGTCTGGTTGCAACCTTGTGTTGTGCCACATTGGAATAGAGGTGATAAAGAGATGGTACGAATTGTCAACTCTGCATTAGGTTCAATGGATTTGAATGCTTTGGCATTAGGAAATTCTACTGGAACAAATGCTGAAGGTATTATTGCTGAAGTGATTGAAGTTCAAGGTTTGGAAGACGTGGAGAAATTAGGCGAATCAGCTGTCAAAGGAAAAATTATTTTTTATAATCGCCCAATGGACCCAAAGCAAATTCGGACTTTTAATGCTTATGGTGGTGCAGTTGACCAACGCGTTTTTGGCGCTTCTAAAGCAGCAAAATTTGGTGCTGTTGCGGTCTTGGTTCGGTCGATGACTACGAAATTGGATGATTTCCCACATACAGGTACTTTAGTTTATGAAGAAGGAGTGGCTAAAATTCCTGGATTAGCTATTAGCACTAATGATGCAGAAAAATTGAGCGGTATACTTAAAAAGGGGCAAACAAGTGTTTATATTAAAACCAATTGCGGTATGATGGGAGATAAACCTTCTTACAATGTTATTGGTGAAATTAAAGGCAGTACGCATCCCGATGAAATTATTTTGGTTGGCGGACATTTAGATTCTTGGGATGTGGGACAAGGTGCGCATGACGATGGTGCTGGTTGTGTACATGCAATGGATGTTATTCAAATTTTGAAACGACTCAATTACCAACCAAAAAGAACGATTCGTTGCGTGTTATTTATGAATGAAGAAAACGGACAGGGTGGGGCGATTGCTTATATGGAGGCATCTAATAAGAATGGAGAATATCATTTAGGCGCAATAGAATCAGATGCTGGCGGCTTTACGCCAAGAGGTTTTACGGCAGATGGACACGAATCTATTTTTGTAGAAAAATTTCAGAAAGTGGTGGAGTGGTTGCCTTTAGTAGAACCGTATGGCTTATTCTTAGAAAAAGGTGGTTCTGGGGCAGATATTTCTCGCCTGAAAAGTCAGAAAGGTTTATTGTTTGGTTTTAGACCTGATTCACAAAGATATTTTGATTATCATCATACCGCAGCCGATAAGATTGAAGCGGTCAATCAACGCGAGTTGGAATTAGGAGCTGCTTCCATGACGACTTTAGTTTATTTGTTGGACAAGCATGGATTATAAGGAAGAATATTGAGTCTAAATAAATAGAAACGAGCCATTCAGTAGCTTAACTGAATGGCTCGTTGTCTTTTATTATAAAAGGATAAATCGCTTTATTTTATAAACCTAATTTAGCTTTTACTAAAGTGGTAACATCTTGCGTTTCGTCTGCATAAAGAATAGTACTTCCTTGGGCAGAATTACGATCAAATACATAACTGTATCCATTTTCTTTTGCCACATTTTTAATAGCTTCATTGACTCTATCAAAAATTGGTTGTAATAATGTATTTTGCTTTTCTCTAATTTGAGAATCCATATCTTGTTGGAATTTACCAATCTTTTCTTCTTCTCCTTTTAGTTTAGCTGCTTCATCTTCAATTTGCTTTGGCGACAGTTCTCCAGCTTGTTCTTTCTTTTGTAAATCTTGTAATTTAGTTTGGTAAGCTTGTACCATTTGTTGTCCTTTTTTCTGTAACTGCTTTTGTAAAGCCTCCATACTAGAATTTGCTTGCTTTACTTCGGCCATGCCTGATAAAATCTCTGCAGAATTTAAGTAACCGAATTTTTGTGCGCCTGCACTGAAAGCCGTTGCGGCCATCATTAGAACTAAGATAAATAATTTTGTTATCCGCTTCATGAATCTTTGAATTTTTTTGATTAACTGAAAAGTAGTTTTCTATTTTGATAGGATGCGCAAAAATAAAACTTTTGCGCTGTTTGATGTTGTTTTTATTAAAAAAATCTAGTTTACTCTATCTAAAATTTCTTCTGTTTTATCGAATTTAGCATTGACAAATAATAAGCCTGTTGCGCTTCCTTTATCTAAAATAAAATCGAATTCCTTTGCATTGGCGTAATCTTCAATTGCAGCGTAAACTTTATCTTGAATTGGTTGAACCAACGCTAGTCTTCTTTTGAATAAGGCACCTTCTGGACCGAATCTTTGCTTCTGCATTTCTCTAACTGATTTTTCTTTATTCACAATCTCTTCCTCTCTTTGTTTTCTTACTTCATCACTTAATAAGACTTGTTCTGCCTGATATTTATTATACATACTTTTAATCACATCGTATTCCTGTGCAATTTCTGATCGCCAAGTAGCTGCTTGCTTATCTAAATCTTTTTGTGCTTGTTTGTATGCTGGTAAACTTTCTAATACTTGATTAATGTCAACAACTGCGATTCTTTGTGCAGAAATAGTCGTTGTTCCTATAAAAAGCAATACTGCTAGAGATAAAAGATACTTTTTCATGTTATTAAGATTTTGTCCCGAAGCTTTATCGGAATTGATTTTTTAATTTATGTCCTAAATAAGACTGCCAAAATTAATATTTTATTGCCAGCTTTCTATTTAAAGACATCCACAATATACTAAAAGTTACTTTTTGAAATTAGAAGGCAAATTTATAATTTTTTATATAAATAACTGATAATGAATGACTTGATTTGAAAAAAGACCTTAAATTTCCTTAATTCTTTAACGTATGTTTAACGAATCGCTTAATGAATTTAACGAGGATTTTGTTGTTTTAGGCAGAATCAAATGCCTAGGGATTCTCGAAAAAGAATAGCTCCTCTCCTTTCTTTGAGAAAAATGGATTAACAACAAAGACTTTTTTGCTAGAAAAAATGATAAAAAGAAGCGATGGTATTGAGCTGCTACTACGTTTATCTACTTTTTCCTTTGCGTCTTTTAATATCTATCCAATATCTTTGTATTAATTTTTGATAAAAATAACCTTTTATAAAATGACTAAATATTTATTTATTTTCTTGTGTTTTGTGTTAATCAGTTGCGGTGATAATAATGCAGTGACTACAGAAAAGAATAGACCCACAAGCGCTCCTAAAACAGTAGAAACGATTCCTAAAACCGTCACTTCTAAAAAGAAAACAATCGTCTTTTTTGGTAATAGTTTAACTGCTGCTTATGGTCTAGATCCATCACAGGGATTTGTTGGGTTAATTGGAGAACGAATTGATTCACTAGGCTTAGATTATAAAGTCGTCAATGCTGGATTAAGTGGAGAAACTTCTGCTGGAGGGAATAGCAGAATCGACTGGATTTTACGACAAGAAATTGATGTGTTTGTCCTAGAATTAGGAGCGAATGATGGACTTAGAGGTACTTCTACCGCAGAAACCTATAAAAACCTAACTTCTATTTTACAGAAAGTAAAAACTAAATATCCAGAAGTGAAAATTTTAATTTGTGCCATGGAAGCTTTACCTAATATGGGCGAAAAATTCACGACAGAATTTAGAGGTATTTTTGCCAACTTGGCTAAAGAAAATGAGGCTACTTTAATTCCTTTTTTCTTGAGTAATGTTGGGGGTGTTCCTGAACTAAATCAAGCGGATGGTATTCATCCTACCATTAAAGGACATCAAATAGTAACGGAAAATATTTGGGCAGTTTTGAAGGATGTTATCTGAAAAGCACATTAATTAACGTATAGACGAATTTATCATTTATAGTTCATCGTTCTAAATTTTTGTTTTCTCTCGAAATAGTTCCTCAAAATCGGGACTTTCTGTATGCATCCATTTATCCCAAAAGGTAAAGTATAAACCATAATTGACTAAAAATTTGGCGTGGTGCTGACTATGATGTGTGGCGCCAATGAGCCATTTTCCTAACCAATGTTGTTCAAATCCTTTAGGATAAATCTCAATGTCTAAATGATTAATCGTAGCAGAGACCGTCATAATGATTAACATCAACATCACCATACTAAAGTGCATGGGTAGGAATAGAATAATAAAAGGCACAACAAAAGCTTGTAATATGGATTCTAATGGGTCAAAAGAAAAAGCAGTCCAAGGAGAAGTTACGATACTATCATGATGAATCTTATGGACTAAACGATAAATTTTTGGTCGGTGCATCCAACGATGTAGCCAATAATAATAGGTTTCGTGAATAAATAATGCAATCAATAAACTGATGGGTAAATAAAAAATAGCGTATTTAAAAGGGTCAATGTAAATGGTACTGTAGCCTGCTTGCCACATCCAAACTATTCCAACTCCAGATAATGCAAAAATAAAAGAAGTAAGCGCCGACCATTTTATTTCCTGCCAAGATTGTCCTTGAGGACGCAACATGGTACTAATTTTTCTAGATAGAAATTTATCTTTGAACGTAATGTAAAACAACAGGACAAAAAGACCTGAGACCATTACATAGCGCAAGAAAACGATTAGACTTAATGATATAATAAAAATAAAAACAGCGGTAATATCTGAAAAGTCGACTATCTGTTCCATTAATTGATTAAGCTGGTTCAAAAATAATTGTCGCCAGCGGAGGGATTGTCATTTCTAGAGTATATGGTTTTCCATGCCAAGGCATATCTGTAGCAGTTAAAGGATTTTTATTGCTCACTCCACTTCCTCCATATTTTGAAGCATCACTATTAAAAACTTCTTTCCACTTTCCTGCTGTAGTTACTCCTATATTAAATGTTTCCCGAATGACTGGCGTGAAATTACAAACAACCAATTGGTCTTTATGTTCCGAATTTCCTTTTCGTAGGTAAGCCATCATACTATTTTCTCCATCATCATGAGAAATCCATTCGAAACCATCTTGAGAAAACTGTTTTTCGTAAATAGCAGGGGTGCTTTTGTAATAGGCATTTAGGTCTTGAATTAGCAGTTGAATGCCTCGATTAGTAGGCTGTTTGGTTAATGCCCATTCTACGCCTCTTTCAATACTCCACTCTGTTCTTTGCGCTATTTCGTCACCCATAAATAGAAGGTTAGTACCTGGATGGGTAAACATATAAGTGTACATCATTCGGAGATTAGCGAATCGCTGCCATTCGTCTCCAGGCATTCTATCGATAATTGCGCCTTTCCCATAAACCACTTCGTCGTGGGATAAAGGCAACATAAAGTTTTCAGAAAAACTATAGGCTAAACTAAAGGTGATTTCATTATGGTGATATTTTCTATGAACGGGTTCGTGCTTAAAATAATTTAAAGTATCGTGCATCCAACCCATCATCCATTTTTGCCCAAAGCCTAAACCGCCTGTATAAGTTGGTCGAGAAACGCCTGTCCAAGAAGTTGATTCTTCTGCAATGGTGATAGTATCAGGAAATTCTTTGTAAATAGTTTCATTAAATTCTTTTAGAAAAGAGACGGCCTCTAAATTTTCATTGCCTCCATGTTTATTAGGAATCCATTCTCCGTCGTTTCTAGAGTAATCAAGGTAAAGCATAGAAGCTACGGCATCTACTCTAAGTCCATCAATATGATATTTATCTAACCAAAATAGTGCGTTGGAAATTAAAAATGACCGAACTTCATGCCGCCCATAATTGAAAATTAAACTTTTCCAGTCAGGATGAAAGCCTAATCTAGGGTCTTCATGTTCATATAGAGAAGAGCCGTCAAATTTACCCAGACCGTGTGCATCTTCTGGGAAATGAGAAGGCACCCAATCTAAGATTACCCCAACCCCTGCTTGGTGAAAGGCATCTACTAATGCCATAAAATCTTGAGGTGTACCGAAGCGGCTAGTCGGTGCAAAATACCCTGTAATTTGATATCCCCAACTTGGGAAATAAGGATGTTCCATAACTGGCATGAACTCTACATGTGTAAAGCCCATTTTCTGTACATATTCCACCATCTCTACCGCCATTTCTTGATAACTTAGCGATTTATCTGCTGCTACTTTTTTCCAAGAACCCATGTGTACTTCATATACAGAGTAAGGTTGTGCTTTCCCTGTTAAAGCTCTTCTATTAGCTAACCATTTTTTATCTTTCCACTCATAATCTAATTGCCAAGTAATGGAAGAAGTATTAGGAGGTACTTCCCAAAATAAAGAAAATGGGTCTCCTTTTTCTAATAATCGACCATCTTGTGCTTCGATACAATATTTATATAGTTCTCCTTTTCCAACAAAAGGAATGAACCCTTCCCAAATCCCCGAACTATCCCAACGAGCGGATAAATAATGCGTTTGTTTATTCCAATAATTAAAATTACCTATAACTGAAACAGACTTGGCACTTGGTGCCCAAACTGCAAAATAGGTGCCCCATTGTCCATCTACCTCAATGACATGACTCCCTAGTTTCTCATATAATTTATAATGCTTGCCTTTTCGAAATAGACTAATATCAAAATCAGTTAATAAACTATGATTGATTACTTTTGACATAAATATTGGTAAACTAAACGTTGATGAAAATTTAAAGACTAGACTAATATTGAGTGCAAAGATATGAAAGAAAAATAGACTTAGTGTATTTTTTACACTTATTAAATAAATAAAACTATTCTTAATAAATCCTAAAAATAATAATAAGATATGAATATCTCTGTAGAAATTAGCATGTATCCTTTAACAAAGAAGTACGAAGCACCGATTCTTACATTTATTGAACAACTACATCAGCATCCAAACCTTAAGATAATAACAAATACGATGAGTACGCAAATTTTTGGAAAATATGAAGATGTAATGGGGGCTTTAACACCAGAAATTAGAACTGCATTTATGAGAGAACCGACTACAATTATGGTGATGAAAATCATTAATGCGGATTTAACCCCTCAAAAAAGCTAAAATTTAATTATTTTATCTAAGAATATACTTCTTTTCGGTTTATTTTTAATAAAAGTCATATCTTTGCAGTCCTTTTTGAAAAAGATATAAATCTAAAGATATGCAAACGATAAAAGTAGCTGGAAATGTAAGACCAGCATTAGGAAAAAAAGCTACTAAAGCTGTAAGAAATGAAGGTGGCATTCCATGTGTAATTTATGGTGATGCAGAAAACATCCATTTTTCAACAACTCATAAAGCTGTAAAAGGGTTAATTTACACACCTGATTTTAAAGTAGCAGAAGTTAGTGTAGATGGTGTAACACACAGATGTATTTTAAAAGATGCACAGTTTCACCCAGTAAAGGAATCAATTCTTCACCTTGACTTTTTGAAGTTGGAGAATGGAAAACCTGTTACTTTAGAAGTACCTGTAAGATTTAAGGGAACTTCTCCAGGTGTTAAATTAGGAGGTGCTTTACAACAGTCTTTAAGACGTGTGAAGATTAGAACAACTCCTGAAAACATGGTCGATGAATTAATTGGCGATATTACGCCATTAGGATTAGGAGATGCGATTAGAGTAAGAGACTTAGAATTGCCAGAAGGTGTAGAAGTATCGAATGCGCCAGCTATTCCTGTTGCTACAGTTATTGTACCTAGAGCGTTAAGAGGTAAAGGCGCAGGAGAGGAAGGAGAAGAAACAGAAGAAGCATAATCAACAAGTATTTAACTTGTTCTTTAAATAAAAAAGGCTTAGACAGATTCATTTTGTCTAAGCCTTTTTGTATTTTGCTAATATTGAGATAATACCTGTTAACCATTTGATTATTTATAGTTCATTCTTTATTTAGCAAAGGTCTTGAATAAATCTGTTGTCTATGACTAATTTAAAAATAACGACGCTGCAAACAAACCTTGTTTGGGAAAATATTGAAGCTAACTTGATTCAATTAAGTAGTAAATTAAATAAATTTATTAATACGTCGGATATAATTATTTTACCAGAAATGTTTACAACTGGATTTAGTATGAATCCAGCTAGATTGGCAGAATCGCCTAATGGAAAAACGCTGACTTGGTTGAAAGCACAAGCTCAAAAAACACACGCAGTTATTACGGGAAGTTATATTGTCAAAGAAAATGGTCATTATTATAATCGTTTAGTGTGGATGCAACCCAATGGTATATTTCAAACTTATGATAAAAAACACCTTTTTTCTTTATCGGCTGAGCCAGCACATTATACCGCTGGCAAAGAACGATTAATTGTAACCTATAAAGGTTGGAAAATTTGCCCTTTAATCTGTTTTGATTTGCGATTCCCTGTATGGAGTAGGAATACAGAAAATTATGACTTGTTGATTTATGTAGCCAATTGGCCAGAAAAAAGAGCGCATCATTGGCGGTCTTTATTAATGGCAAGGGCTATAGAGAATCAAGCTTATACGATTGGGGTAAACCGAGTGGGCATAGATGGAAATCAATCGAATCATTCTGGGGATACTTCTGTGATTGATTATAATGGGAGTATATTAGTTCATACTGCGCATGTAGAAACTAGTAATACTGTTGAATTGGATTATCAAGAACAACAAGATTTTAGAAAGAAACTTCGCTTTTTGGCAGATAGCGATGCCTTTCAACTCCTATAATGTTGATAACTTAACGTTATTAACAAAAAAAGTGTGGATAACTATAAATTTAAAACTTTAAATTTTTGAAACTTTTTCATTTAGTTTTTTTGCTAAGAATTCTTGATAAGCTGTTGGGGTATCTAGGTCAATCATTCCTTTAGGAAAATCTACAGTGGCGACTACTCCATCATAATTTTTAATGATTTTTCTTGCTCCTTCATCTTTATTCAAAGTTATTAATTTGGGAAACATGCGTTTATCGAATAAAGCAGGAACGCCTTTAATTTGGTTGTATTTGGTCGCAATAATAGCCGCTTCTGTTTCTTGATATTTGATGATTAATTGTTGTAATTTTTCAGTAGTTAAATAGGGTTGGTCACAAACCATAACGATTATCGCTGTGAAATTTTTAGCTTGCCTTAAAAAAAACTCCATTCCTGTCTTTAAAGTTGTCCCCATTCCTTGTTGCCAATGCTCATTAATGATGACATTTACCTTTTCTTGTGATGGAATATGAGGGCTTATCTTTTCTGCATTTGCTCCTAAAACCACAACTGTTTGCTGGTTTTCTAAAGCTTGTGTTAAGGAAATAGCTCTTTCTATTAAAGTTTGATTATCAATTTTTAATAATTGCTTGGGCGTTCCCATTCTGCGAGAAGCACCCGCAGCGAGGATAATAATACCAAAAAGATTAGCTTTTGAAGTGACGTTATTTTTCAAAAAAGTAGATTTTAAGTTCGAATAGTAAAATTAACTTAATTTTTTGAAAAATATTTTTAATGATAAAGTGTTGATAGTCAATTGTTTTTAAGTTTGTTGATAAATAATTTCTATTTTTCTTAAGCACTAAGGAACTTTCAATAGACTAATTACGGTTCTTATGGAGGATGTGCAAAAGCACTTATTTTTTAACTTAAATACATCAATAAATTCAGATGTTCTTATTCAATCAATATATCATTATCACTGGCTTTTTGGCTACTTTAAGTAGTCGTAAGCTAAGCAAACAAAGCAGTAGTAACAGCTTTGGAATGATTAAATCTGTTGATTTAGCGCATTTCCTCCTCTAATAGTTCGCTTTCCTAAAAGTAGCGTAGCTGTTAGAAAATACAGCTACGAAACAGAATTTCTTTTTTCTATTTTTCAAGGCTGTATCTCTTTATTGACTTATCACATTTAGCTTAGTGTAAGTTCAGTACTTCCAAGTTATATTGTTTGGATTGTTTTCGAAATTGAATCAATTATCTATTTCAATTTTCACGCAAATTCAATTCATCATTTTTATTCTTTTTTCTGATAAATGCACAGAAAAAAGCATGGTCGTTCTTTGTCATAAACCTTCGTAGTCCAACTGGAAGAGACAATGGGTTTAAGCCCCATCAAGTGTGAGTTCGAGTCTCACCGAAGGTACTAGTATGCGCTTGTAGCCCAACTGGCAGAGGCGTCTGGCTTAGACCCAGAATGTTGTGAGTTCGAATCTCACCAAGCGTACTATACCTGGAGAATAGGCAACTATTGGTTGGTTGCGCTCGCCTGCTAAGCGAGTTTTCGATGAAAATTGAAAGGAGGGTTCGATTCCCTTGTTCTCCGCAATTTTTTGGAAAGTAAAGCAGCTATATTGGATTGGCGACTAGTCTTGAAAACTAGGTTTCTAAGTAATTGGAATGGGGTTCGAGCCCTCTGCTTTCCGCTAATAACAACATCATTAATACTTAAAACCAAATGATAAAAATCTAAGCGTAGCTTAATAGAGAGCGACTGTTAGTTAATAACAGGAAGTGTAGGTTCATTTCCTACCGCTTAGCGAATATTAAAGAACAGGAAGAAAAAACAAATATTGGTTAGCTATTGCCTTCACGAGCAACGTGAGCACATAGGGATGGCACTCGGGGTTCGATTCCTCCATTCTTCCACCTGCGAGTATCGCTTAATTGGTAAAGTATCCCGATTTTATATCGGGAGGCTATCGGTTCGATTCCGATTATTCGCTCAAATTGCGCGGTATTGTAATTGGCAACATGCTGGTCTCATAAGCCAGCGCTACGAGTTCGAGTCTCGTCTGCGCAACTATATTCTATGAAAACACTATTTGGGAAGGTTGTTCAATTGGAAGAGCACCCCGATTTTATATCGGGAAGATTATAGGTTCGATTCCTATCCTCCTCACTAGTTAACTGCCTCGTAGCTCAGTTGGTTAGAGCACTCCGCTTTTAACGGAGGGGTCGTGAGTTCGAATCTCACTGGGGCAACTTTTTTATTCTTTTGCTATAGCCGCATTGGCTATAGCTTATAGATTTGTGACGGTTTTAATTATTGCCTCAAATAAATAGATTGGCTCAACATAATTTTCTTTTTATCGACGGCTTGCTTAGTAGTAACCAAAATTTCCTTACCTAGAATTTTCTTTTCAAAAATTATTTTTTTGGCTTTGATTGGCGCTAAAGTGTATAAATGACCGATAAATTCTTTCTCACTAATAGAAAATTTGAATTGAATAGGGAACGTTTGATTATTGATAATGCGTAAATCTTTGTATCCATAAACAACAGTGGCGTCGGCGCCAAGCGGTGTATATCTTTCGGTTTCTTTATAAATGTCAATAGAATGATTGTGTCGCTCTAAAATATTCAATCCTGCGATTAAAGCAAGATGATAAATCATTCCTGAAATCTGGCAAAGCCCTCCACCGTAACCTTCTTGTAATTGGCCAGCAATAATATTTCTTCCTTTTTTAAAACCATTTTGATGATTGGGAATGCCAACTGCTTTCCAAAAAGATACTATTTCTTGCGGATGAATGATTAAGGATTCAATGCGTTGACTAGCAATGCGAATATTGTGTAATTTATTTTCGAATAAAGCGCTTTGGAAAATGGGTTGTTTGATGGTGATAGTATGAGGGAATAAGGAAGCTTGTTGTTGCTCTTCTTTTGCCCAGCGATAAACGTATCCCTTTTGCCAATCAGTTATTTGCCGCAAATTTTGCTTTAGCTGAATTTTTAATCTTTTTGGAATGAATTTTTTTAACATCATTTTTTAGTAAGGACTACGATTAAATAAGAAGCATATTCTTGTAGAAAAGATTGACAGAGTATATTGTCTAATGGAATTAATAAAGACCGAAATCGTTTAGGTACGCGATGTATAGGTAGAAATAACAAACCATAAGATTGCTTAAAATCCCATTGAGTAGGAGTTAACGCTTTAATTTGTTCTAGGGAAAATTGATTAGCTGCATGCCAGTTTTGAGCCTTATGATTCACTAATTTCCTACGTTTATCTGAAGGGAAATCAAAGATGAATTGCCCACCTGTTTTTAAAAGCCGATATGCTTCACTTAGAATCGTAGCTGTCTCCTGTTGATTTTGATGCATCAAAACATGAAAAGAAAAAATAGTATGGAAAAAATGACTTTTAAAGTCATTTTTTATGGCATGTCCAACTGAAAAATACTTATTCGGAAATTTAGCTTGTGCTTCTTGAATCATAGCTGGACTAATATCCAAACCATAATTGGCAAACGCCATTAATCGTCCTGTTCCACAACCTAAATCTAAAATATTATGCGTAGTGATAGATGGTAAAATCTGAGTTAAAATTTTGACTTCTTGTTGATGAATATACTGACCATAAGTATTACCAAAACGATTTTCATCGTAGTGAATCGCCAAATTATCATAATAGTCTAATAAAATTCTTGAATGTTCCATTTGTGGAAATTTTTTATTTAAACACCTTTTGAATATATTCGTAAATTAGAAAAACAACCCAATAAAATATGCCAACAGCCATTATCATTGATGACGTTCCTCAAGCAAGAAAAACACTCCAACAAGATTTAGAAATCTACTGCCCCGAAATTAAATTGATTGGTACAGCTGAAGGTGTTGTGAGTGGCGCTAAATTGCTGAAAAAAGAAAAACCAACTATTTTATTTCTAGATATTCAGATGAAAGATGGCAGTGGTTTTGATTTATTGGATGTCTTACCTGCTATTAATTTTCATGTGATTTTTACGACTGCTTCTGATGCCTTTGCCATTAAAGCTTTTCGTTATGCGGCGATTGATTATTTACTCAAGCCAATTGACCCCGAAGAATTAATAGAAGCAGTAGAAAAGGCGAAAAGTACACCCGCTACTGCTTCGGAAAGTTTCGATTTATTAAAAACGGCTATTCAGGAAAAAGTAACGCCTAAAAAGTTAGCTTTACATACGCAGGAAAAAATTCATATTACAGCTATAGCAGATATTGTTCGTTGTGCCTCCAATGGTAATTATACCCAGTTTTTCTTTACTAATGGAGAGAAATTATTGGTTACCAAAACTTTAAAGGAATACGATAAACTCCTCTCCCAAAATAACTTTATTCGAGTACACCAATCGCACCTAGTTAACCCCGACCACATCAAAGCTTTTTTAAAAATTGATGGTGGATATTTAAAAATGGTCGATGGGGCAGAAGTGCCTGTTTCTTCTCGGAAGAAAGGGATGGTTTTGGAGATTATTGGGGGAATTTAAAAGTAGTGGAATGTTGATGATAAATCCACCAACATTCCTATCATAGTAATTTATCTAACAACCTTCATATTCTTCTATAGAAATAACGACGACTCCATCAATTTCCTGAATTTGTATCGTCTGTGCAAATCCTTCTATTTTGACAAAGTCATTCCGTTTTTTAGTGACGCTATAAATTGGATAAATTTCTTCTCCTTGAGTCGTTGCAAATTCTTCAAAGTTGAACCTGGTACTGAATAATAGAAAGCCTTCTTCAAAGGACATGCCTGGCAAAATGATTCGCTGTTTCCAACCACCTCTCGAGATGCCTTCTTCGATAATCATACCGTTACCATAAATTTTTCTTAGAGAGGCGGGATTCACTAAAGTTGGATTTTTTTCAAAATCTAATTGTTGTAATAAACCAAAATGCTTATCTGCGTAAGTTTCAAATGATTCTTGAACCATTTGTTTGACAGCCGTTTCCCTCAAATAAGGTGCTAGCTCAAACGTAGGCATTTTGGATAAGTAACCATCGAAAATATAACCAACGGTATCTAAATAACTGACTCGACACCAGTGTCCCTTCAAGTAAAAACTTTTGTATTCCATTCCCTCAATTTTTTGCGCTTTGACGACCCTCACTTTTATTTCAGGTAATTCTTCTTGATAGGAATCAATGACGACTTTTGTCCCATAAGGAATGGACAATATTTTTTTCCCTTTTAAATCAGGAGAGCTGCGCATTTTTAAACCTGATTTTGCCCAAACGTACAAGGAGTCTCCTGGTTGATAGGCAGTAGCTGCAAAGTTGAATTGGGTAACTAAAAAACTAATGGTGGTAATTAAAATAAAAGGAATCCTTTTCATAATAATGGTTTTAAGCTGTTGAATGCTTGATTTTTTGAATTAGCCTGTTGTTTTAATAAGTGTTTTAGACAACTGACAATACAAAGGTGAGGACTTTTCGAGCTTCAAATTGAGTACCTTATTATTCGCAAGGAACAAACTATTATTCGTTATTGGTAGCCTATTATTTGATTATTAGAAGTGGGAATAAATAAGAGTTGCCCAGATTTTATTAAGCATTCTGACCAACTAACATGTGAGATAGAAAAAACAATGATAAGTTTAGTTATTCTTAATCTGTGTTCATTTACTGTTTAATAGGGATAATGCTCTCTTTTAAGGGAAGCTCTAATGATTTCCTCAGAATATAGATTCCTAAAACTAATATTAAGGTGTATTGGCATGTAAACTTAAAGAATAGTAATAACCTGTGGAAAAGTAAAATTTAGAGGGAAACTTAGTTTAAATGAATTCTTCTCTAATTGATTATTTCATTTTTAGGGTGTCTAAGTAAATATATTTTGAAAAATATAAATTAAAACCTAAATTTACCAAAAAAGTAGAACGGTCTAATTTGATATGCTTTTAAATTCTAGATTTTTATGGGCTATAAATACAATAGAAAAGACATTCTTAAGAAAGGAATAGATTTGATGAGTCAATCGGGTTATCATAATATAGGAGTGATGGAGATTCTTAAAAGTATGGGCATTCCGAAAGGCTCCTTTTATAATTTTTTTGATAGCAAAGAAGCATTTATTATTGAGGCAATAGAATTATACGGTGCGGCAAATTTGAGATTGGCTGATAGAATAGAGGAAATGGAAACGCTCGATCCATTAGAGAAAACTAAAGCTTACTTTAATCATTTAATTCAAAAGAATAAAGCACAAAATTTTAAATACTCTTGTTTTTGGGGCAACATGTCAACTGAAGTAGCTGGGCAAAATGAAAAAGTGTCTCAAGCTATTCAGGACCAAATGGCTATCATTAAAGAAAGATTTGTTGCTTGGTTAACTGCGGCTCAAAAACAAAATATCCTAATTGAGGTTTATACTCCGACGCAAATAGCAGATTTTTTATATACTAACTTTCATGGGGCAATGGTCACTATGAAATATGAACAATCTGCTAAACCGTTAGAGGATTTTTTAGAAATAAATTTTAGACTTTTAAGTAGAAATTAGATTTTATCCCAGTCACCTAAATAGCGATGTTCACTATCCACAATATTTATGGAGACAAGTTGTGAAAATACTATTGTGACTACGTGTTAAAAAACAAAATTATTATATGTCAAATTCAACGAAGTACCCAAAGTTATTAGAACCTTTAGATTTAGGGTTCACCACATTAAAAAATAGAGTTTTAATGGGGTCTATGCATACGATGTTAGAGGAGTCAGAAAATAGTTATGAACGAATGGCGGCTTTTTATGGCGAACGTGCTAGAGGACAAGTCGGGTTAATTGTTACAGGAGGAATTGCCCCGAATGTAGAAGGTGGTGCCTTGTCTGGGCATGCTTTTGATACGGAAGCAGAAGCAGAAAATCATCGAGTTGTCACTGAAGCTGTTCATAAAGAAGGTGGTAAAATCTGTATGCAGATTTTACATGTTGGTCGTTATGGCTACAGTCCTAAAAATGTTTCTTCAAGTGATACCAAAGCGCCTATTTCTCCATTTCCAGCAAGAGGCTTGACAGGGGAAGAAGTAGAGAAAACGATTGCCGATTTTGTGCATTGTGCTAAAATGGCGCAGCACGCTAATTACGACGGCGTAGAAATCATGGGGTCAGAGGGCTATTTAATTAACCAATTTATTGTTACTAAGGTTAATAAAAGAACAGACGAATGGGGTGGTTCTTACGAAAATAGAATTCGATTCCCATTAGAAATTATTAAAAGAACTAGAGCAGCAGTTGGCGAAAACTTTATCATTATCTATCGTTTGTCGATGTTAGATTTAGTGGAAGGCGGTAGTACTTGGGAAGAAGTCGTGCAATTGGCCAAATTAGTTGAAGAAGCAGGCGCTACGATTATTAATACAGGCATTGGCTGGCACGAAGCAAGAGTTCCAACTATTGGAACGGTTGTACCAAAAGGTGGTTTTGCATGGGTGACAAAACGGATGATGGGCGAAGTTAAGATTCCATTAATTGCAACCAATAGAATTAATATGCCAGATATAGCAGAAAATATTCTAGCAGAAGGTTGTGCGGATATGGTCTCTATGGCTCGACCATTCTTAGCAGACCCTGAATTGGTACTAAAAGCAATAGAAGGCCGTCCTGAAGAAATCAATACTTGTATTGCTTGTAATCAAGCTTGTTTGGATCATACTTTTACAATGCAAGTTTGTTCTTGTATTGTCAATCCAAGAGCTTGTCATGAAACGCTATTAAATTATACGCCTGCTAAAACAAAAAAGCGAATCGCTGTTGTTGGGGCAGGACCAGCTGGTTTAGAAGCGGCTAAAGTCTGTGCAGAGCGAGGACATGAAGTTTTCTTATTTGAGGCAGAAGGAGAAATTGGTGGACAATTTAATATGGCAAAAGTGATTCCTGGAAAAGAGGAATATGCGCAGACTATTCGTTACTATCAGACGATGTTGAAAAAACATGGGGTGAAATTGAATTTAAATTCAAGAGCAACCGTCGAAGATTTAACTGCTGGTAATTATGATGAAATCATTTTAGCAACTGGTGTGACGCCAAGAACCTTAGATATAGAAGGTATCGATCATAAAAAAGTATTGAATTATGCGGATGTGTTATACCGAAAGAAACCAGTTGGCAAGCGTGTAGCAATTGTCGGAGCAGGAGGAATTGGTTTCGATATGGCGGAATATTTAGCCCATGATATGGCACATGATTCCGTTACTTTGAGCGTACCTGCTTATATGAAAGAGTGGGGCGTAGATATGGACTATGAAAAAGGTGGTGCTTTGGCTAAAGAAGGTGCTCAACCACTACCTTCTCCAAGAGAAATTTTCTTACTAAAAAGGTCAAAAGGCAAGCATGGTAAGAAGCTAGGTAAGACAACTGGTTGGATTCATCGTTCTAGTTTAGCGATGAAAAAAGTCAATATGATTGGAGAGGCGCAATATGATAAAGTGGATGATGCAGGCTTGCACATTACCGTTGGTGGGGAATCTAAAATTCTTCCGGTTGACCATGTGGTTATCTGTGCAGGACAAGAACCTTTACGAGATATGTATGAGGAATTAAAAGCAACTGGCACAAGTGTCCATTTAATTGGTGGGGCGAATATTGCTGCTCAATTGGACGCGAAAAAAGCCATTAAAGAGGCTAGTTATTTGGCTGCTGAGTTGTAAGATGACTTTTTACTTAAAAAAAAAAGACTCACTTAAATTAAAATTTAAGTGAGTCTTTTTATATATTAAGTAAAAAGTCATCTTACAACTCAGCAGCCAAATAACTAGCCTCTTTAATTGCTTTCTTTGCATCCAATTGAGCAGCAATATTCGCCCC
>CALFWI010000437.1 GCA_937928615.1 uncultured Saprospiraceae bacterium
TGGGTTAGCAATTAGTACATCAAATTAAAGCCACACCCTACCAAATAAATTTGGTGGTTACATCAGGGCATTCTCGGTCAGCCTGCTAAGCTACTTAGAAATGTGGTATAAAAAACTAAAGGTTGAAGCTGTATTAGCGTACACAAAGAAACATAAATAAAACGGAACAAAATGCGAAACCACCAGCAAATTTTTGTCATATTTCTTACGCTTCTGTTCGCCCAATCTGCATTTGGGCAATTTGCGTTTCAGGATGTTTCGGCAGCAGTAGGCACAATGGAAGGAGGCGGGCAAAATATCGGCATTTCCTTTTGCGATTATAATAATGATAATTTAGAAGATTTTTATGTCGTTTGCCGAACTGGGCCCAATCACTTTTATAAAAATCATGGCAATGGGGTATTTACAGAAATAGCTGCTGAAATAGGGTTAAATTTTCAAGGTAATGCTCGTACTGCTGTTTGGGGCGATTTAAATAACGATGGTTTTGAAGATGTTTATATCGGCAATATGAATGAGGCAGATGTGTTGTATCTAAATAATGGCGATGGCACTTTTAGCGACATTACCCAAATAGCAGGCATTGATAATGACAGCCGAGTTTTTTCTGCGAATATGAGTGATGTCAATCAAGATGGTTGGTTGGATATTTATATCTCTAATTCTAATAGTGATAATGTCTTATACCTTAATGACGGGGAAAATAATCCCTCATTTAGTCATTATACCACCGAAGCAGGTTTAAAAGATACTCGGCATTGCATGGGTGTGGTCTTTTTTGATATGGACAATGATGGCGATGAAGATTTATATGTCACGCATGATGCCAATATCCCCAATACTTTATATCAAAATGATGGGACGGGGCATTTTACAGAAATGGGACAAGCCGCAGGGGTCGCCTTCCGAGGTTTTGGTATGGGCGTAGATGCAGGAGACTTGGACAACGATGGTTTTTTGGATTTATATGTGACCAATTTGTACAAAAATGTATTGTACATCAATCAAGGCGATGGCACTTTCTTAGACTTTACGGAGATTTCTAAAGTTGGCGATATTGGTATGGGTTGGGGCGCTAGTATTTTTGATTTTGATAATGATGGTTTAATGGATATTTATTTAGGCAATGATTCCAATTTTTATCCCCTTCCGAATTTACTATACGAAAATAAAGGCAATTACAAATTTGCCCCCATGGATACGGCTTCTGTTGTTGCTAGCATGCAAGCGACTTATGGCGTGGCAACGGGCGACCTGAATAATGACGGCGTACAAGATTTAGCCTTAGCCAATCTTGGTAGCAAGGACAATGCCCAAATTCTACAAAATGAATTAGATGCAGGCTATTGGATTGGTTTTAAATTGGAAGGCATAGAAAGTAATCATTCCGCCATCGGTACTCGCATTGAAATCCTTGATAATCGAGGCGATTTACATGTAGACCAAGTGACGGCTGGCAACGGTTATGCAGGACAAAACACCAAACGGATTCATTTTGGTTTTGGCAACGTCGCAGCTATTAAATCCATTAAAATTACTTGGCCTAATGGTTTGGTACAGGAGATGGAAGGTTTGGAATTAGGTCAATATTATTCGGTTGTAGAAGGGCAAACGCCAACTGTTTTGGAATTTGAAATGACTACACCTACTATGGAAGTTTTAGCGAATAACTTTGATATTTCGGTTTTTCCGAATCCTACTAGTCAGTTTTTGCAGGTGGCTTTACCTGCTGATTTACGGAGTGGGGTTAGTATTCGAATGGTGAATTCGGTTGGGCAAGTAGTTTATCATCAGGCTAACTTTACAGGAGAACAATTAGTCATTGATTTGGGTGATTTGACGGGAAGTTTTGAAGTTATTATCGAGGGGAATGGAGCTTTCGTAAGTCGGAAAGTGCTTGTTTTTTAAGGTTTGTACTGTTTTTTATTAATCTAGGAAACATTCTTTCATTATACAAAATAATATTTTGTTTTTAGAAAATAGCTAATGATTAGCATATTCTAGTTGTTGCTCAGTTTTGATATGTTTACCTTTTCGTGCATATCGCGTTGCAAATTTTTGCTGGAATAAACATTATGCATCTTATTAACACCAGTTTCTATTTTTTTTCTTCACGTAAAATCTTCTCCATTTTACGACCTCTTGCCAATTCATCAATCAGCTTTTCCATACGTCTACATTGTCTATACAATTCAAATTCATCCTCTATTTCTTCAATTCGATAGCCACAAACGACTCCTTTAATCAAGTGAGCGTTTGGATTTATTTTAGCTTTTTGAAAAAATGTTCTAAAGGTTGCTTTTTCATCAATAAGTGCTTGTAAAGCATCTTGATCAAAACCAGTAAACCATTTAATTACTTGATTGAGTTCTTCTTTTGTTCTTCCATTTTTTTCCAATCTATTCAGATAAAGTGGATAAATAGATGCAAATATCATTTTTGCAATTTTTTCATTTTTCTCAGCTGTAACTTTCATCTTTAGTTAATTTTTAAGTAATTGGTGCTAACTGTTTTGCATTTGTTTTCGCCCGACCGCATAAGGAGTTGTTAAGATAGATGCTTGATTAGTCACCGAATTCCTTTTAAATATATTTAATACTTCGGATATTCTTGCCCAAAGTTAACAATTTGATATAAATTATTGAAAAATAAGGATGCACCGCTCTTAGTCTTTCTCCTAATTCAGTGGCACACTCGACAAAATTTTACCACCCTCGATAACTAGGCGGCTTCACCCCTTTCAATCGAGCATAAGTAATAACCTGCCCTCGATGATGCACCAAGTGATCATTCATTAACACCATAATTTGCCGTTTAGACATTGGGCCTGCAAAAAAATCCACAGTGGTTTCTAGTTCCTCAACGGGTAATTTTGCCGTTGCCTCGGCAGCCAAATCAAAAGCAGAGGTCATAATGGCGATTACCTCTGCCTTTTTGTAATCTTTTTTCTTTAAATCTGCGGCTACTTTTGTTCCGCCTAAATAGGAACTAGTCAACCAAGTCATATTGCCGACTATATGTAATAATTGTTCTTGAAAAGTACGTTGTTCCTCACTTGGTCTATAAGTATAAAATTCCTCAGGCATTGCTTCTGCTAATTCAAGCGTGTAA
This sequence comes from uncultured Saprospiraceae bacterium, assembly GCA_937928615.1. Classification (GTDB taxonomy): domain Bacteria; phylum Bacteroidota; class Bacteroidia; order Chitinophagales; family Saprospiraceae; genus JAFMDF01. The sequence continues at coordinate 3,112 of CALFWI010000437.1, forward strand.
GCTTTATTATTCGCCCATTTTTGTTGATACTCCTTTAAATAATTGGCTTGACCAGATAAAGAAGTAGTAAAAGTAAAAGCAAATAAAAGTAGCGTTAAGTACTTTAGCATTTTTTCTAATTTTAAGATTTATTAG
>CALFWI010000438.1 GCA_937928615.1 uncultured Saprospiraceae bacterium
TTTTGACTGGTATAATAGAACTACTGAAGATATGTTAGTAGCGGTACCTGCACCATCTACAGGTGCTATTTCTTCTGATCCGATTAGAAATATTGGTGATGTTGAAAATACAGGTATTGATTTAATGATTAGCTATGATAAGCAAATCAATAGCGACTTTAACTTAGGCGTTAGTGTTAACTTAGGTACTTATACTAATGAGGTGACTAACTTAGGAGGTCCTGAAGTAAACTTTAATAGTGGTAATGTTCGGGAATTTTCTGCAAGTAGAATTCAAGAAGGATTTCCTATCGCTTACTTCTATGGCTATGATGTTAATGGATTAGATGATGCTGGTCGATTTAATTTTGTAGATACAGACGGTGATGGAGACATCACTGGTGCAGATAGAACATTTATTGGTTCTCCTCACCCTGATTTCACTTATGGTATTAACGTTAACTTGAGCTATAAGCAATTTGATTTATCTATTTTTGCGAATGGCGTTCAAGGAAATGAATTATATAATGCGAATAAATATTTTACGCATTTTAACTCTTTCCAAGGTGGTCGTTCTGTAGATGTCTTAAATTCTTTTGGTTATCCAGGCGCTACAGGCACACCTGAATTGCCATTGGTTAGTTTGAGTGCACCTGCAATAGAATTTAACTCTACTTCTTTCTTTATTGAAGATGGTTCTTACTTTAGATTAAAGAATGTTCAATTAGGATATACTTTAGGAAACGAAGTATTAGGAAATATTGGCATAGAAACGGTGAAGGTATTTGTTCAGGCAACAAACTTATTGACCTTGACTAAATACACTGGTTTAGATCCTGAAGTTGGTCGATCTACTTTCTTCCAAAATTTTGGTAGTGATTGGGGTATTGGAATTGATTCTGGTTTCTATCCAGTTACGAAGACCTTTACTTTTGGTATTAAGGCAGGATTTTAATAATGTTCAAATTTACGTATAGAACTTAATATGCTATACGTAAATTTGACTTGTCTCAGACAAGTTTGTTAAAATTGAGATTTAGATGACATTTATAATTTTGATAAATTTTATTTTTGTTGTCCAACCATTTTTAGAAAAATAATTCAAAATAAAATTTTATTATGAAAAAAATAATATCATTAGCCGTTCTGGCATTGGGACTTGTTATAGTTTCTTGTTCGGATGACTTTTTAGATAAAGACCCTCAAGGTACATTGAATCCAGCTACACTTGCAAATGCAGATGGTGTAGAAGCTCTTTTAATTTCTGCTTATTCCCTATTAGACGGATGGGAAGGTGGATGGAGTACTGGTGGTGGTGCACCTTGGAACGCTGCTGCTTCTAACTGGACTTATGGTGATGTTTATTCTGATGATGCCTATAAAGGTACAGAAGCAGGTGACCAACCAGCTTTAGAATTAGTAGAAAACTATACCTTAGATGCTTCTAATCCTTATATGATTGGTCGTTGGGCTAGACTATATGATGGAATTGCTAGAGCAAATGATGTAATTAATGTAGCAGAAATAGCAGAAGATATTGATGCTGGTACGAAAGCTATCATTATTGGGGAGGCTCGTTTTTTAAGAGGACATTACCACTTTGAAGCTCAAAGATTATGGGATAATGTTCCTTATGTTAGCGAAGCTGATTCTGATGTAAGAGTTGCTAACACTGGACCAATTTGGTCTCAAATTGAGGCGGACATTGCAGCTGCAGCTGGTGCTTTATCTGCTGATCCAAGAAATGGTCAGGTCGGTAGAGTCAACAAAATGTCTGCTACTGCTTATTTAGGAAAAGTACAGTTATATCAGCAAAATTATGCTGCTGCTTTGGGTAACTTTAATACTGTTATCAATAGTGGTAAATATGGTTTAAATGATGACTACCACACTAACTTCCGTTTAGAAGGTAATAATGGTATTGAAGCAGTTTTCCAAATTCAAGCATCTGTAAATGATGGTGCTGGTGCTGGAAACGGTAATCAAGGAGACCAATTAAATCACTTACAAGGTGGTCCTGGTGGAGGATGTTGTGGATTCCACCAACCTTCTCAGAATTTAGTGAATCAATACAAGACAGATGGAGGCTTACCCGTAGCTAACTTTAATGCAGTAGATGTAGCGAATGATGATGGGTTGACTTCTGGTGATGCTTTTACACCCCACGCAGGTACTTTAGATCCTAGATTAGATCGTACAGTTGGTCGTAGAGGTATTCCTTATTTAGATTGGGGGGTTCACCCTGGTGCTCAATGGGTAAGAAACCAAGCTTATGGTGGTCCTTATAGCCCTATCAAGAAAATGTACTATGCTTCTGAGCAAGGTACAGGTTCTGATACACAAGCTGGATGGCACGGTGCTGGTAATACAGCAATTAACCATAGTATTATTAGATTTGCTGACGTTATGTTGATGGCTGCTGAATGTGAAGTAGAAGTTGGTAGTTTAGAAACAGCTAGAAGCCATGTAAATGCAATTCGTACTAGAGCTGCTAATGAAGCTTCTTGGGTAAAGAATGATGCTGGTGCAAATGCAGCTAATTACGAAATTGGTACTTATGATGATGCATGGACAAATCAAAGTGCTGCAAGAGAGGCTGTAAGAACAGAAAGAAGATTAGAATTAGCAATGGAAGGACACCGTTTCTTTGATTTGAAGCGTTGGGGCGTGGCTCAATCTGTATTGAACGATTACTTAGCAGTTGAATCTACTAAGCGTTCTTACTTAATTGGTGCAACATTCCAAGCTAAGAACATTAGATTCCCAATTCCTCAAGAGGCAATTGATGAATCTTCTAATGATGATGGTGCTGCTACTTTAACACAGAATGAAGGATTCTAAGAATCTTTAATTGATACAATATTAGCCGTCAATCTTTTATGAGATTGGCGGCTTTTTTATTAGGTTTACTTTAGTAAATTTGTAATTGTATCGTAGGTTGATAAAACAAAAAGAACTTATTTACAAAAATGGCTAAAAGTATTATGAGCAAAAGCAATTATTATTATTTCTTAGTCCTTTCTATCTTTTTTTCCCAATTGGCGTGTACCAATAAAACGCCCGAGGTCTTTCAATTATTAGATGCAACTAGTACCAATATCACCTTCAATAATGAAATCCCTGAAAGTGATAGCTTGAATATAATTATCAATAACTACATCTATAATGGTGGAGGAGTAGGTATTGCGGATTTTAATAACGACAGTTTACCTGATGTTTTTTTTGCAGGGAATTTAGTTAATAATCAACTCTATTTAAACCGTGGAAACTTAAAATTTAAAGACATTTCTAAAACTGCTGGAATTGAGGCAACTGGTAGATGGGTATCGGGGGTCAATGTAGTAGATATTAATAATGATGGTTGGCAAGATATTTACTTGACTTGTACTTTTCATAAAGATACTACGCTCAGAGAAAATCTATTGTATATCAACCAAGGGGTAGACGACCAAGGGCTAGTCACCTTTAAAGAAAAGGCAAAAACCTATGGATTAGCAGATAATCGCTTTACGACTCATAGTATCTTTATAGATTATGATTTGGATGGAGATTTAGATTTATTTATGATTGTCAATAAATTGGATTTGCCTAAGACGATGGGCTTACATAGAAAAGTGAATGATGGAAGCAGCCCTTCTACTGACCGATTGTATCAAAATAATGGAGATGAAACTTTTACAGATGTCTCTACCGAAGCAGGTATTACTTACCACGGATTTGGACTAGGTTTAGCGGTCTTTGATGTCAACGAAGACGGCTATCCAGATATTTATGTGTCTAATGATTTTGTGAGTAATGATATTCTTTGGGTGAATCAACAGAATGGTACTTTCAAAAATGAAATCATGCATTATTTGGATCACCAAAGCTTTTCTTCAATGGGGAATAATGTAGGCGATTTAAATAATGATGGATTGCAAGAAATTGTAACTTTGGATATGTTGCCAGAAGAAGATGCTCGGATGAAAATGATGTTTGGTGGGGCCAATCACTATTACTATGACATCATGCTAAAAAAAGATTATGAAATTCAATATCCTAGAAATACCATTCAATTGAATCAAGGAAATGGGCATTTTGGTGATGTTTCTATGCTTTTGGATATTGATGCGACCGATTGGAGCTGGAGCCCAATCATTAGTGATTTTGATAATAATGGTAAAAATGATTTATTTATTACCAATGGCTTCCCTAGAGATATTACCGACTTAGATTTTTCTGACTTTCACTCGGGGATGAATGTTTTGATGAGTGCAAATCAACGCTTATTGAGTAAAATTCCAATTGTAAAGATTGACAATCACTTATACTTACAAAAGGATAACTTTCAATTTGAAAAGACCCATCGAGGCGCAAAATTTAGTAAAGCTTCTTTTTCTAATGGAGCGGCTTTAAGCGATTTGGACCGAGATGGAGATATGGATTTAGTGGTCAATAATATTAATGATGCAGCTTTTGTTTAT
>CALFWI010000439.1 GCA_937928615.1 uncultured Saprospiraceae bacterium
ATCATTCCGTATAACGCCCATCAAAGTCTGCTGATTAATCCGAGAAGCCACAGGATAAGCGTATAGTTTTGCGTAAAGGGCATCAATAGCAATGCCTTCATTCGCTGCCAATAATAATTCTTGAATAATTTCTCCTGCATTTGGTGCAATAATACTACCCCCTAAGATTTTTCGTTTACGCCAAGGTCGTTTGGGGCTCAAAAATAAAGTGACTTTTCCATAATCAAATTCGCCAACAATCGCTCGGTCATCTTTATTGAAAAACTGGTCTTGTCTCCAATAATTAACGCCTTTTTCTTTTAACTGCTTTTCGGTTAAACCAAAAGTGGCCACTTCTGGGTCCGTAAAAGTTACCCAAGATAAATTATTAATATGATGCTTCTTCTTAAAGAAATGCTTGAAGTTATGGGTCAATAATTTGATATGTTTTTCTGCACCGTGCGAAAATTTGTACATACCCGCCGCATCTCCTGCTACATAGACCTTTTTATTACTCGTTTGTAAATAATCATTGAGCAGGATTCGTCCTCTTTCATTTGTATTTATACCGCCTGCTTTTAAATTTAACTCCTCATAATTTAAAACCCTTCCTATTGCAAATAACACCGCATCAAATTGAATCGTCGATTGTTCTTTTGCTTTATTTTCTAAGATAGCAGTATGGGCGTCCTGAAATTCTTTTAAGCTACTATTATTAATAATCTGAATGCCTTCTTCTTCAAATTTTTCTGCCAATATTTTGCTAGAATCAGGTCTTTCCGCTTTCAATATTCTATCTCCTCGATTTACAATTGTGACTTGACTTCCTAAGCGCTGGAAAGTTTGTCCCATTTCGCAACCAATAGCACCTCCACCAATAACCAATAATCTTTCTGGTAATTTTTTTAACTCATAAAATAGGGTTTCATTTGTGTAATGCTCCACCATTTCCATGCCTTTAAATGGAATCACCCTTGGTTTTGAACCTGTAGCTATAATAATTCTTGGTGCAGTAAATTGTCGGTCTCCAACTGCAATCGTATTTTCATTAACAAAACTAGCGGTCCCAATTTCAATATCCACGCCTTGTTCTCGAAAATAATCAGCATTTTCATGTGCTCGAATCACGGCTTGTTTAGCATGGATATAATCCAATACTTTTTGCATGTCCGCCTTTCCTCCTATAACTGTACCAAAAGCCGCGGCTTTTTTAGCTCCATAAAAATGTTTGGCAATATGTATAATAGCTTTACTGGGCACACAACCAAAGTTGAGGCAATCGCCGCCAATATGAGCTTCGTTTTTGTCAATTAAAAGTGGTTTCCATCCGAATGATTGCGCCATTCCAATAGCGCCTAATCCTGCTGAACCACCACCAATGATAATAATGTCGTATTTTTTTGTAGGCATGTATTTGCTCTTTTAATTCAGTTATCGAATTATTTTAGCAGGGAAAATATAGATTCTATTAAAAGAAACAGCCCATTTGAAAGATATAAAGGGGTAAACAATCTTCTTGGAGACAGTTATTCTTCTGTATCAATAATACTAATCATTGGGTAGCGATTTCTAAAATCTCTACCTTTCATTTTCCGCAACAAATAATCAACCCAATACTTAGGGCGTTTTTTAATGTAAAAAGCTTGAGCAATGGATGCTGAACCAAAATCTTTTATTAGCCTTTTTAGCAAATCTAGACTAATCGATGAATCTTGAAAGATATGTTGGATTGTATCAATATCTTCTATTGATAATTCTTTACCTTTTTTTTGCAAAGCGCCTTTTATTTTGTGGTAGTTTGTAATAATTTCTTCTCCAACTACTGGGTTATGGAATAAACAAAGACCTTCCTCAATCTCCAGAATCGCTTTGTTCTTAATGCTTTTTGCCGTTATTCCTGCTTCTTCAAATTTTAATAATTGTGCTTGATAATCCTCCGAACTTAGTCTCTGTTTTTGCTCATATAACAGCTTCTCAAAACTAGCGTCTGCGAGTTCTATACCTGTTTGAAATTCAACGAAATCATTTTTGAAATAATCTTTAAAATAGTGGTGATTTTCTAGCATTCGCTTTTTTGCTTTTTCTAATGTTTCTTTATTGTAGCGATAATTAATGGAGGGATATTTAGCTTGAAAATTCCTAGCAATTTCTTTTTCGGTTTCTTTAGTTGTTAGTTCCCTTTGACTTCCAGACCAATACCATTTGCCATCAAAAGGTACGAGTCCTCCAAATATAATCATCCCTTTTTTGAATGGAGAATTAAAAACACGGTCTTGAGGATCGTAGATGGTATAAGTTTTATTGATGATTAAATTTTCTGCTTTAATCTCCTCTCGATTAACCGCTAATATTTTGTAATAGGCGACATGCCGTTCATACCAACTACCAACTTCTAGTTTTTGTGCGTCTGTTAGTCCAATTACTTCAATTAAGAAATCTAACACTCCCATTCCTGACCATAAGGTGCATTCTTGACAAATAAAATCATCCCAGTAAGGAATGACTTCTTCAAAAGCTAAATTTTTTGCATCATTCAGGTACAGATAATAATCACAGAGATGCCTAAATAAATAACTATGCTTTCCTAGCCAAACTAACTTTCTTTTAACTTCAAAACCTAATTTATTTTTGGTTGTCAGAAACTTTTTAACACTAGATTCTCCTTTTAATTTTTCAAATTTCACTTCTAAGAAATAAGATAATTTCTCCGCTAAAGGTAATAAATCTACATGTTGGGGAGTTAAATAATTTTGCTCCTTAAAAATTAAAAAAACATTCCATAAAAGATGTGCTAATTTGTATTCATCAAATGGAAAATCGGAATGTTCTTCATTTTCAGGTTTTGAAAAGGGTAAAGGATTGCCAAACAAATTTTGATTGGTCTTTTCTAAAGCATCCCACAATCCAATTTCAAAATAAGTATCCTCTCCAAATTCTGTGATTATTTGTGATAAGGCTCTAATCTTGCGAGCATCAAGCAAGGTTAAGATAAAGAAATTTTGTTGCAGTAAAAACTGTTCTATTTCTTTGCAAATTTTACTTAATTGTTTGTCTGTATACGTATAATACCCTTCTGGACGATTGTCTTTAAAATTAATTATAACTGCCATAATAAAATTATTTAAATCTTGTCTCCTAATTTTTTGAAACCCTTCCAAATCAACTCCAAATCCTTCCCCCAATCATAATCCCGAGCGTAGAAAAAATTTAATCGTTGAATGGTTGGATTATCTAGTTTCTCATTATTCAAGCCTGCTATGGGGCTTAAAATCCCATTTCGTATTTTTGGCAAATCATTACTTTTTTCTTTGATTTTGAAATAACCTACCCAAGTTTTTTGCCCTAATAGTACTTTGAAAATATTTTTAAAAAAAGAAAATTTATGATTGACGAATAAGAAAAGCAATGGGTAGGTCAGACCTAGAATTAAAGCGACGATAATATCTACTAAGCGTTTACTTCGTCGCTGTACCGCATCAGAAATTTTATAGCGAATATCAACCGTATATAATTCTCCAGGCGTATTTTTAGAATTGCTCCCAATGATACTCATCGTTTCTTTGGGCACAATTTTATAGCCTATTTTATTCCCTAATTGGGTCATCCAGTGCATGATGGATTGGGCAGAAATATCTTTGGAGCAAAAAATTATTTCGTTGACTTGATAAATTTGTACGACCTCTTTTAGATTGCTTAAATGGCTTAAATAGGTTTTGTCACTGGTAGGTAGGGGAGCAACCAGGCCAATAAAATTTTGAGGAATACTCGCTTTATTCAATAATTCTAAAGCTCGTTCTCCTTCCGATTTTTCACCAATAATAATTAAATTTCGAGTTGGCTGTTGCCCTACTTTTAGGTTTTTATGTTTTAGAAAATGCAATACAGCGCGAAGCAAAAAAGTACTAATAATGGCCCAGATAGCACCTAACAAAAGTAACATTCGAGAAGTTCGATATTCCAAAGGCAAAAAACCATAAATAGCAGCTAATAGAATAGATCCAAAAATTAAACCTTTGACGAGCTTACGCACATTTTTAGTATCATCATATCCGCCATTAAAATAAACACTTCCCAACCAACCGCTAATGTATAAAGGGACATTAAAATAGAGAAAAGAAGGCTTGTAATAATTCGCATCGTCAAAATAGGAAGTTGCCCAAAAATCTTTCAACCAATACATGCCACCAAAAATAAGGAGTGCATCTAAAACTGGTAAATAAACCTTTTTGAAAAAATTACTAAGAATGGTTAAAAATGCTCGGAAGTAGATGGCAAATTGTAAAATGCCTACAAACAGCGATGCTTTTTCGCCTTGAAAATGCTTTTTAGCAAAAATTATCATCGCATTATAAAAGACCTTGACATAGTTTAAACTCCCTTTTTTGGTACTTTC
>CALFWI010000440.1 GCA_937928615.1 uncultured Saprospiraceae bacterium
TGGTACAATCTTTACTTTCGCATCGTTACCAGAAGATCGCATATTAGACATCTTCTTTGTTTTGGTCAAGTTAATCACCAAATCACCTGGACGACTATTTTCCCCAACTACTTGCCCTTCGTAAATCTCTTGGTTCGCAGTGATGAAAAATTTACCTCTTTCTTGTAAGTTATTAATAGAGAAAGGAATGGCTTTTCCTTGTTCCATACTAATCAACGAACCATTAACTCTACTAGGTATCTCTCCTTTATGCTTTTGGAATTCTTTGAATCTGTGCGTCATAATCGCTTCACCAGCAGAAGCAGTCAATAAATAACTTCTTAATCCGATAATTCCTCTAGATGGAATTTCGAATTGTAGCAATTGACGACCACCTTTTGGTTCCATTGACAACATCATCCCTTTTCGCTTTGTCACCGCTTCGATAGCTTTTCCAGAAGTTACATCTGGAATATCTATGGTCAACTCCTCGATTGGCTCAGATGTTACGCCATCAATCTTTTTCATGATAACCTGAGGCTGTCCGATTTGTAATTCGTAGCCTTCTCTTCGCATCGTTTCAATCAACACTGCTAAGTGCAATACACCACGACCAAACACTCTAAAAGAATCCGCAGAATTAGTAGGTTCTACTTTTAATGCTAAGTTCTTTTCTAATTCTTTTTCTAAGCGCTCTTTGATATGACGAGAAGTAACATACTTCCCTTCTTTTCCAAAAAATGGCGAGTCATTAATGGTAAATAACATCGACATCGTTGGTTCATCAATCGCAATCGTTGCCAAAGCCTCTGGGTTTTCTACATCTGCCACCGTATCGCCAATATCAAAACCTTCGATTCCTTGAATGGCACAAATATCACCTGCTTTTACGGAATCTACTTTGACTTTCCCTAAACCTTCAAAAGTGAATAAACCACGAATTCTATGCTTCTTAATTGCTCCTTCTTTATTGATTAAAGCAATATCTGTATTGTTTTTCAATTCACCTCTCACCAATCGACCAATAGCCATTCTACCAGTAAAGTTAGAATAGTCTAAAGAAGTAACTAACATTTGTGTCGTACCTTCTTCAATTTTTGGTGCTGGAATATGCTCAATAATTGCATCCAAAAGTGGCGTGATATTATCTGTTTGTTCTTTCCAAGTCGTATTCATCCAACCATATTTGGCAGAACCATAAATTGCTGGAAAATCCAATTGGTCTTCTGAGCCATCTAAATCACACATCAAATCAAACACTTGTTCATGTACCTCCTCAGGGGTACAATTTTCTTTATCTACCTTATTGACAACCACTAAAGGCTTTAAGCCTAATTCAATTGCCTTAGATAATACAAATCGTGTTTGTGGCATTGGGCCTTCAAAAGCATCTACCAATAAGATAACCCCATCTGCCATATTCAATACCCGCTCTACTTCTCCACCAAAATCGGAGTGACCAGGCGTATCAATAATATTGATTTTTACGCCTTTGTAAGTAATGGATACATTCTTAGAGACAATGGTAATCCCTCTTTCCCTTTCTAAATCATTATTGTCCAAAATTAATTCGCCAGGCTTTTCGTGATCGCCAAAAAGCTGTCCTGCTAAAATCATTTTGTCAACCAAGGTCGTTTTACCGTGGTCTACGTGGGCAATAATTGCAATATTTCTAATGTCCATTTCTAATTTTGAATGGTGAAATCGAAGATTCGATTAAATTAGTGATAGTTATTTGAAAATATACCTTAATATATAGTACAGTCCCAAAACGGGCGCAAAGATACGACCTTTTGACAGATGTTGCTGGAAAAGTAACAAAAATTGATTTTAAATAACTGTTAAGAAAAGTATTAATGGATTAAAAATAGGAGCGGTATTTTTTATAAGGAGATTCGTTATTGAGGTTAGATTTGTTTTTTAGAAAGGCTAGGCTATTTTTAATTGGTAAAAAGGGAATTCAATAAAATTTAAATTTTTTTTAAGCAGTATAATAAAAAAAATAGATTCAATGAAAAAATGTAGGATTAAATACGGATTTTATGAAAATACAGGCGTTTTCTGAAAAATATAGCGGGTAATTTGTGTTTTTAGTTGCTGGTTGCTATAGAGCCATATTTCTATAATTCAAAGTTTTCAAAATAACCAACGGCTTATTGAGTTTGCTATTGAAATTGTCATTGCTAATTTATACAACAAGTTCTATTGTCAATTCAACCAGCAACCAGCAACTAGCCTATTACAAATCCCTCCATCGAACAAAAGCCTCCATCGCTTCATATTCCGCCATGCCCAACTCATTATAAGTCTTAGCCGTTTCCATGTTTCTATCCTCTGCCCGTTGCCAGAATTCTCTCGCATCAGAACCAGGGAAAGGCGCGCTATCTTTTTGAGATTGGTGCATAAAAATAGCTCGACGTTTTTTCATCAATTCGTGTGGGCTTAAAGGAACAGCCATTTCTATTTCGTGAATGCCCCATTCGTGCCAAGCACCACGGTACATCCATAACCAACAATCTTTCATCCATTTTTCTTTTTTTAGATTTCGGAAAGACTGGAAAATCGCATCTAGACAAACTCGATGCGTACCGTGTGGGTCTGCTAAATCGCCAGCCGCATACACTTGATGTGGGCGAATTTCTTGCAATAAATTTTCTACTATTTGAATGTCCGCTTGTCCCAGTGGTTTTTTTCTAGCTCTACCAGTCTCATAAAAGGGCATATCTAAAAAGTGAATTTGTTTATCTGGTAAACCACAGAAACGAGCGCCTGCTCTAGCTTCTCCTCGTCGAATTAGTCCTTTCACCAAACGGACATCATTGGTATCAGATTGACCAGGTTTTTTCTTTTGTAAAAACTTTTCAACTTTAGTTAATTTTTTCAATAAGTTTTCTCCCTCAAGTCCATTATGGTCCCCAAACTCACGGAAAAACTCTAAATACCGAAGGGCATCATGGTCATGGACGGCGATATTACCAGAAGTTTGGTACGCCACATGAACTTCATGCCCATGTTCTACCAATCTTAGAAAAGTACCCCCCATTGAAATGACATCATCATCGGGATGAGGGCTAAAGATAATAACACGTTTTTTAGCAGGAGTAGCCCTTTCTGGTCTGGTCGTATCATCTGCATTAGGTTTACCTCCTGGCCAGCCTGTAATGGTATGTTGCAATCGATTAAAAATCTCAATATTTAATTTATACGCCGATTGGTATTCTACTACTAAATCACTTAAGCCATTTTCGTTATAATCGTGGTCGGTTAATTTTAAAATAGGTTTTTTGGCAATAATCGAGAGCCAAATAACTGCTTTAGTAAT
>CALFWI010000441.1 GCA_937928615.1 uncultured Saprospiraceae bacterium
CTTTGACAATTTTTGCACAAGTTCAATCCTTTCAGGATTGTGAGACTCGAATCTGCCAGCATTCTCCGCATTTCATACGGAGTTATTATAGTTTAATCACTTCGTGATTGATAGCAATGCAAAAATTGTCAAAGAACCATATAAAAAACGAAAAACATGATACTTGATAATCCAACCCGTATAAAAGAATACACAGAAAAAGGCTATTGGGACAATACCACCATAGACGACATTTTTAAAAAGAACGTGGAAAAATACCCCAATTTTGTCGCCTTGGTTGACCCTGTTAATCGAACCGCCTTTACTGTAGGTGAACAACAGCGATTTACTTTTGCAGAAATGGACGAAAAGGTCAATCAGTTGGCCACTGCTTTTCTAGATGCTGGTTTAGGAAAAGATGATATTATCGGTATTTTCCTACCCAATGTATATGAGTTAATCATCAGCTTTTTAGCCATTGCTCGAGTTGGAGCGATTGCCAATCCTTATCCACCTTCTTTGCGAGAATATGAAATTTCCAAAATGGGTGGTTTTACAGGTATTAAAGCTATGATAACCACGGCTCAATTTAAAGACCGAAACTTGGTTCAATTGGTGCAATCGGTGCAGGCAGATATTCCTACTTTAAAAACCATTTTTGCGAATGGCGTAACGGATAGCGATACTATAAAATCTTTAGAAAGCATTTTTGCTAAAGGCTACGACCAAGAATTTTTGAGTGTTTATTTACAAGATAATCCAGTTGACCCGAATGATATTTTTACTATCTGTTGGACCTCTGGTACAACGGGCATGCCCAAAGGCGTTCCGAGGAGTCATAATTTATGGACGTTCATCGCGTATGCCAGTACTGAAGGGGCAGGTATTAATCACGATTACGTCTTTTTATGCCCTTTCCCTATCGTGAATATGGGTGGTATAGGTGGCGCCTTAGTCCCTTGGCTGCACGCTGGATGTAAATTTGTCTTGCATCAGCCTTTTGAGCTACCTGTCTTTTTAAAGCAAATTGTGATGGAAAAAGTGACTTATTCCATTGCCCCTCCTGCCTTACTTAATATTCTACTAAAAAATGACGCTATTTTAGCCAATGTAGATATTTCTTCCTTGAAAGTACTAGGTTCTGGTTCTGCCCCATTGTCTCCGTGGATGATAAAAGGTTGGTATGAAAAATACGGTATTCAAGTGACTAATTTTTTTGGTTCAAATGAAGGAATTGTCCTTTTAGGTGCGCCAAATAGTATTCCTGATTTAGAAAAAAGAGCGACCTTTTTCCCTGCCTTTGGTGCGCCTGGCATGGACTATCCAGATATTAAAGTCGTACAAGGATTGCAATCCAAATTGGTGGATATTCAATCAGGGGAAACGATTACTGCCTTAAATACACCGGGGGAAATTTGTGTCAAAGGGCCAGCAGTTTTTGCAGGTTATTATAAAGCGCCCGAGGCGAATCAACAAGTTTTTGATGCGGATGGTTATTTCAAAACGGGTGATGTTTTTGAATTAGTCGAAGAGGAAGGAGAAAAATATTATCGTTTTGTCGAACGCTGTAAAGACATTATTATTCGAGGTGGTTCTAATATTGCTCCTGCTACGATTGAAGCCTTATTAGTCGATATGCCAAAAATTGCAGAATGTGCGATTGTTGGGTATCCTGATGAAGATTTAGGAGAACGATTGGCCTTATTTGTCGTGCCGAAAGAAGGTCAAGCAATCACTTTTGAAGAAGTTATCACGCATTTAAAAGGAAAGAAAATCGCTTCTTATAAATTACCTGAAAAATTAGAAACGATTGAGGTGTTGCCTAGGAATCCAGTTGGCAAAATATTGCGACGGGTATTGCGAGCACAAGTAAAGTAGCACGACTACTATTAAAGTAACACAACTCTGTGAGTTGTGAAAAATTCGTACCTGTTAACTATTTTATAATAAAGCAGCAAAACATCTTGTAAATCCTGCATAATCTTGTCATCCTGTAAATATGAAAGAAGCATACCTATTCGAAGCCGTTAGAACACCAAGAGGAAAAGGTTCCGCCAAAAGTGGTGCTTTAAAAGACATCAGACCAATGGATGTCCTCTCTCAATTATATACGGCCTTAGAAAACAGAACCAATCTTAACGATAATGACCTCGAAGGCATTATTTTAGGTTGTGTCGGACAAGTAGGTGACCAAGGGGCCAATATTGCTAAAATCTCTGCCGTATATCACGGTTGGGGCGACCATATTGATGGGGCAACGGTCAATACTTTTTGTTCTTCTGCCTTAACTGCTATTGGGATGGCAACGGCAAAAATCCGTTCAGGCATGTCCGATATGGTCATTGCTGGAGGTATCGAAATGTTGTCGAGAGTACCCATGTTTGCGGATAAAGGGGCTTGGTTTTCGGATGAAGAAGTAATAGAAAATAGCCATTTTACGCACATGGGCGTAGCAGCGGATTTAATTGCCAGCATCGAAGGATATCATCGAACGGACTTAGATGCATATGCTGCCCAATCTCACCAACGAGCTGCTTTTGCTACTCAACATGGGCATTTTAAACGGTCTTTGATTTCTGTAAAAAATGCTGATGGAACGATTGCTTTAGCACACGATGAATGCATTCGTCCTCAAACTACTACGGAAGTATTAAAAAATATGTCGCCTATTTTTGGCGCACATGTCACCCCTAGTATTCGACAAAAAATAAAGGAGCGTTATCCTAATTTAAATAGCTTAGAACATTTTCACCATGTCGGTAATTCCCCCGCGATGGCAGATGGCGCTTGTTTACTATTGATTGGCAGTTTAGAAAAAGGCAAAGCGATGGGCTTAACTCCTAGAGCAAAAATAATTTCCTATGATAGTACCGCTTGCGAACCAATTATCATGTTATTAGGGGGACAAATTTCTATGGAAAAAGCCGTTAAAAAAGCAGGCTTGACGATGCAAGATATCGACCTACATAATTTTGCGGAGGCCTTTGCGGCTACTTGTTTAAAATACCAAAGAGATTTAAATATTGACCCCAATAAATTTAATGTCAATGGTTGTACCATGACCATGGGGCATGCGCAAGGGGCAAGTGGCGCTATGATTACCACTACGCTTCTGGATGAAATGGAACGACAAGATGTGCAATTTGGCGTCGCTGGAATTAGTGGTGGTGCTGGGTTGGGAGCAGGGATTGTGATTGAGCGGGTTTAATTCATGGGGTGAATAAATTCGTGGGGAATTAAATACGAAATGTCCAACTTATTTTTTATCCGTTACTAAAATACTTAGGTCTTTTAAAAATTGAAATCATGTAATTATTTCCTATCATAAATAAATTTATAATCATGTTTAACATAAAGTTAATCGCTGGCGCATTAGGCGCTGAGATTTATGGCATTGATCTAACAAAGTCTATCTCTAAAACGGTCGCTCAAGAAATTCGCCGCCTCTGGCTAAAACATCAAGTTATCTTTTTTAGAGACCAAAATATTGAACCTGCTCATCACAGAGCTTTAGCATCCATTTTTGGTTCATTCCAAACACACCCCGCTTATCGAACGGTAAAAGGATTTCCTGAAATCACCATTCTAGAAGCTACCGCAGACAAACCCTATAAAATTGATACTTGGCACACGGATATGACTTTTCGCAAAAATCCACCTTTAGGCAGTGTCTTGCATGGTCGTATTATTCCCGAAAAAGGAGGCGATACTTTATTCGCAAGTCTCTCTGCCGCTTACGATGCCCTATCTAACAATATGAAGCAGTACTTAGAGGGCTTAAATGCGGTACATGACTTTTCCTATGGTTTTAAAGAAAGTTTGGCAGAACCTGGTGGTAGAGCACGCTTAGCGCAAGCCGTAGCGGATAATCCGCCATTGGAACATCCTGTCGTCCGAATCCATCCTGAAACGGGCAAAAAATTATTGTATGTGAATAGACTTTTCACAACACATATCGTTGGTGTGGGCAAGCAAGAAAGTGAGGCTATTTTAAATTTTCTATATGATCATATTGTAACCGATGAATACACTTGCCGATTTAGTTGGGAGGCTAACTCTATTGCTATTTGGGATAATCGAGCGACGCAGCATAAACCCGTTAATGATTTTTATCCAGCCCATCGTTTAATGCAGCGTATTGTTATTGATGGGGAAGCTTCTGTAGTTAGTTAACCAACTAATTAAGGGGAGAACGTATCTGATAATTTGGAATTATCAGATACGTTCTATTGACTACTGAAAAATAAAAAAGACTTATTCCGATTTAATAGACTCCACAGGATTCGCCAAAGCCGCCTTCAAAGACTGCGTCCCAATCGTCACAAAAGCAATCAAAATAGCCACTAAACCGACTACCACAAAGACCCACCAATTAATCTCAATCCGATAGACAAAATCTTGTAACCAAGCATTCATACTCCACCAAGCCACAGGAGCCGCAATAATGGTGGAGACCACCACCAACTTTAAAAAATCTTGAGAAACAATACCTACTAAATTAGTAACCGAAGCACCCAATACTTTCCGAATCCCAATTTCTTTGGTGCGCAATAAAACACTATGCGTTACTAAACCAAATAAACCGATACAAGCAATAAACAAAGCCAGTAAAGTAAAAATATTAAAGGCATCCCCAAAACGTTGTTCTCTTTGGTATAGGTTGTTATACGTCTCATCTAAATAATTAAAATTAAAGGCGACTTCTGGTAAAATCGTTTTCAAGGTTTGTTCGACGTGAGCGATTGTCTCCTTAGAATCTGTAGTCTTTACTTTCATAATAATACAACCAAAATAAGGAGCGGTTTCTTTATTCATTAAAGTAACAAACATGGGTTCAATGGCTAAATCGAAGGGTTGGAAATGAAAATCTTTGACTACGCCAACGACCTTTCCATCTTCAAAGGATTTACCTATAGGGTTGTCCCAACCAATGATTTTTACGGCTGCTTCATTTAAAATATAAGCTTTGGTCGCATCCGTTGGGAAATCTGGAGAGAAATTGCGTCCTGCTGCCAA
>CALFWI010000442.1 GCA_937928615.1 uncultured Saprospiraceae bacterium
GCCTTTATCGCCTTCTCCTTGAATCCGAACACCTACACCATTACCTGCTGCTTCTTTTTCGCCAACAATTAATAATAAAGGAATTTTCTTCAATTCATTATCTCGAATCTTTCGACCAATACTTTCATTTCTATCATCTACAAATCCTCTAATGTCTTGGTTAGCCAATTGAACGACTAAATCATCCGCATAGGCATTATACTTGTCGCTAACGGGTAGAATGACAAATTGCTCAGGTGTTAACCATAATGGAAATTTACCCGCTGTATGCTCAATTAAAACGCTCATAAAACGTTCTAAAGAACCGAACGGCGCACGGTGAATCATTACTGGTCGATGTTTTTCATTATCGGAACCGATATATTCTAATTCAAACCGCTCTGGTAAATTATAATCAACCTGAATCGTCCCCAATTGCCACTCTCTGCCCAAAGCATCCTTCACCATAAAGTCTAGCTTAGGGCCATAAAATGCGGCCTCCCCTAGTACCGTAACCGTTTTCATGCCTACTTCTTGAGTCGCTTCAATAATCGCACTTTCTGCATTTCGCCAATTTTCATCAGAACCAATGTACTTTTCTGGTTTAGATGGATCTCGTAAAGAAATTTGAGCCGTATAATCTTTAAAGCCCATTTTTCTTAATACCGTCTCTGTTAAATCCAGTACATTTAAAAATTCACTTTTTAACTGTGCTTCCGTACAGAAAATATGCGCATCATCTTGTGTAAAACCTCTTACTCTGGATAAGCCGTGTAACTCTCCACTTTGCTCATATCTGTAAACCGTTCCAAATTCCGCAATTCGCAAAGGCAATTCTTTATAAGAATGCGGTCTATGTGCATATACTTCACAATGATGTGGACAGTTCATTGGTTTTAACAAGAATTCCTCATCTGTCTTTGGGGTTTTAATCGGTTGGAAACTATCCTCTCCATATTTTGCATAGTGACCAGAAGTAACATAAAGTTCTTTCTTTCCAATATGGGGAGTCGTTACCAGTTTATAGCCACGTTTCACCTGCTCGTCTTGCATGAATTTCATCAATCGCTCTCTTACCGCATTTCCTTTTGGCAACCAAATCGGCAAACCTGCGCCTACTTTTTCAGAGAACATAAATAAGTCCATTTCCTGACCTAATTTTCTATGGTCTCTTTTCTTAGCCTCTTCCAGCATCGTTAAATACTGCTTCAATTCCTTTGCTTTTGGAAATGAAACCCCTCTTAAGCGCACCATTTGTTGACGAGACTCATCTCCTTGCCAGAAGGCGCCACCAACTTTCATGATTTTTACTGCCTTGATGATACCTGTATGTGGTACATGTGGCCCTCTGCACAAATCAATGAAATTACCTTGCGTATAAAGCGTTAAAGCTTCATCTTCTCCTCTTTTTTCGATTAACTCTAATTTATATTCATCCCCTTTGTCAGTGAAATATTTAAGGGCATCTGCTTTGGTAATATCTTGGCGAACAAATTTATTCTTTTGCCGAGCCAACTCTAACATCTTATCCTCAATCTTCTTAAAATCACTCTCTGAAATTTTATGTTCACCTGGGTCAATATCGTAATAAAAGCCATCATCAATTGCTGGCCCTGTTCCAAATTTTATGCCTGGATAAACGGCTTCAATAGCTTCTGCCATCAAGTGCGCCGTTGAATGCCAAAAAGTCATTTTCCCATCCTTGTCTCTCCACGTCAATAACTGTACTAGTGAATCATTATTAATGGGTCGGTCGGCATCCCAAACCTCTCCGTTTACCTTAGCGGATAAGACGTTTCGTGCTAAACCTGCACTAATCGACTCCGCTACTTGCATAGAAGTTACGCCTGCTTCATATTGGCGTACGCTACCATCTGGAAGTGTGATATTAATCATTGCTTATGTAAATTTTATATGTAAGCCTTCTAAATTTTACAAATTTGGAAGGTTTAATGTCAATTCCTACGATTTTTTGATACGAAAAGTTCAAATATGGCTGCAAAAATAGGCTTTTTTTAAATAGTACAAATTTATTTATTACCCAACTTTTTAAAGATTTAAGGCATCTTCCAAAATATGAAGTCTATATCTTATTTCTGTGCATTATTACTATTAGTTTTCTTATTTCCTAATAAGTTAGACTTGAGAGGACATTGGCATGTTCATCGCTTAAATGAAGCAAAACTCGGTGATATAGATTATACCATTATGGAAATATTTAAAAATAAGACCGCTTCCTTTGGTGCATCAGCATACACGGGTGTTTTTGACGGCCAGATTGATACTTGGAATAAGACCATAAAATTTGGAGGAGAATGTGGGATATTAGATTTTGATTATTATTTTAAAGGCAACTATTTATTATTGATACAACAACAATATGGTGGTCAATTCAAAGCTATTCGTTGTAATTCAAATTGTTGTGACCAACAAAAAGATTTTTTCTCTTACCAAAAGATACTAACTATAGACTTGCCTATAGCAAAGGATACGATTCCCTTAATGAGCAGCAATTTTCCTAGTTTCTTAGAAAACCGCTTGCTATATGGGCTGCCTAAAAAGCGTTATCAAATGCGTTGTTTTGGCCCAAGGTATTCATTAGTCTTAGATGATAAAGTAGCTTGGGAACAAGATATTTTGATTTGGGAGGAGATTATTAAGACAAAAGTACCTGACGATGTACATACTCATCTTAAAAAGATATTCTATGTTGATAATAATCTAAAGGTAAGTGAAATTTATAAAGGGCTAGAAAAATGCAAAGAAATAGGCTATGGGCGAGTATATTTTGCCTTAAGAAGTGAATCAACTCATGATGACTTTAAAATCTGGCTAAAACCATTTGATTTATCCAATTTAGAAGAAATGAATAAATCAAATGATTTTAGAACGGTAGAAACGTGGCTTAATTCAACAACTCTAAACTAACCTCTGCTACTCCTGCTTTTGTCAAATCAATGATTTTGGCAGCTGCCCCTGATAAATCAATAATTCTAGGCTTTCCTTTTTTACCAATTGCTCTAGTTGGATTAGGCCCTCTATCATTAATTCTCACTTCTACACATTGGTTGGTATCTAAGCGACAAACTTTTACTTTAGAATTATAAGGTAAAGTCCAATGAGCTGCAGTCATGGCTTTTTTATTATATTTTTCCCCATAAGCAGTTGTATTGCCGTGGAATTTTTTGTGATAATAACTAGCTTCTCCTGTTTGAATAATTCTATTAACCGCATTTTGAATGGCTGGAGGTGTCGGTGCTGGTTTTTCTACAACTGGCGCTGGCTTAGGTGTTGGTTTTAAATTAACTGGTTTAGCAACTGCTGGTGTTGCATCTAAAGCAACAACAAAGCCGTCTATTCCTTTCTTTTTAGCAAACTGTTGGTAACTAACCGCAGCATTTTTTTCTGCGAATGGGCCAATTAATACTCTATAAGTAGTTGTTTGGCCTGCACCTTTATCCATTTTTACTAATAGGTCTTTAAACCAATTGCCTTGTAAATCCGTGGCATACTTAACTACATTAGCGTAATCTGAAAAGGTAGCTACCTGTAGGGCAAAGCCTTCTTTTTTAACGCGTTTTACCTCTAATTCATATAAATCACTAGGTTGGTAAGTGGCTGCGAATTCTTTTCCGTAATTGGTAGGGATGGCAGATTTAGCTGCTTGTGCTTGAAGATACAAATAGCTAAATACCGATAAGGTAGTTAATAAAAGTAATTTTCTCATAATCATTTTTTTTTGCTCTTTCAAAATAAGATTTCAAGTTACTCGTAACTGCATAAAGACGCAACTATTAGCTCGTTTATTGTCGAAAATCGTATAAAAAAATCCCGAACCTATAATATATAGATTTGGGATTTTAATTATCTAATCTAAGTTGCGGACAATGGTTGTATTGATATATTGTTTTATTGTTACAGTGCAGTATAACCTTCAATTTGAGATTTTTTAATCCCACAAACAATATAACTATACAACAATATAACCATTTTGAAACAGTTCAACTTTCTCCGTAACTTGAGTTATCTAATAAAACTGAAAAGATAAGGATACCAAGATATATGTTTATCCTTCCACTAAAGTACCAATGGCTTCTCCTCGGATAATACGCATCAAATTATCTCGTTTATTAATATCAAAAACGACAATTGGTAAATTATTTTCTTTGCACATGGTAAAGGCCGTCATATCCATGACGCTATAACCTGCACTAATCACTTTAGCAAAACTTAATTTATCGAATTTTGTTGCAGTAGGGTCTTTTTCTGGGTCGGCAGAATAAATACCATCTACTCTTGTCCCTTTTAAGATAACATCTGCACTGATTTCATTCGCTCTTAATGCCGCTGCGGAGTCCGTTGTAAAATAAGGACTTCCTGTTCCAGCAGCGAAAATGACTACTCTTCCTTTTTCAACGTGCCGAATAGCTCTACGTCTAATATATGGTTCGGCTATTTGTTCCATTTTAATGGCTGTAACCAACCTCGTAAAAACGCCTTGTTGTTCTAAGGCACTTTGTAAAGCCATCCCATTAATAACTGTAGCCATCATCCCCATATAATCGCCTTGCACTCGTTCAATACCTGAAGACTTCGCTTGTAATCCTCTAAAGATATTACCACCACCTATCACAACGGCTACTTCAACCCCTGCTTCTTGTACTTCCTTAATCAAAATAGCATAATGTTTCAATACATCCGCAGAAATACCAAATTGTTGATCTCCCATCAACGACTCTCCACTTAATTTTAATAAAACTCTTTTATACTTTAAAGACATAGTCTATCGAAATGAGTAAATGATGAGATGAATAAATGATTAAATAAAATATGAAATTCACAAAGCGTCAATGTTTATATTTCAATAAGGAGGTAAACATTGACTTGTTTTCACGTCTAATCATTTAATTATTGTAAACTTATAAAAATTGGCAAAAAAAAAGCGAATCATTCAAAAGAATAATCCGCTTTTTTTATTTCGATACTTTATTTAAGCTCTACATGCTTATATTGGGTAACGGTTAATTTCTTATCTACACTCTGTAAGTACTGAGTAATTGATTCTTTACTAGTACTTTTTACATAAATCTGATTCAATAAAGTTCTTTCTTTGTAGAACTTATTCAATCGACCGGTAGCAATTCTATCTAACATCGCTTCTGGCTTGCCTTCTTGTCTAGCTTGCTCTCTACCAATTTCGATTTCTTTTTCTACCACAGATGCATCTACCCCATCCTTATCTAAAGCGATTGGTTTCATTGCCGCTACTTGCATAGCTACATTTTTTCCAACTTCAATTAAACTCGGGCCTTCTAAATTTAAAGCAACCAAAACACCTGCACGGTAACCAGCGTGAATATAAGGAATTACTTGACCTTCACCAGCAGCAGTTATAATCTTTCCATATTGGCTGATTTCTAACTTCTCTCCGATTACACCAACTTGTTCTACAATCTTCTCTGCAATGGTCATTTCGCTCCCTTCGTAATTTAAAGCCAAAAGGTCTTCTAAAGTATCAGGTAAGTTTTTTAATGCTAATTCAGCAAAAGATTTTGCTAAAGCAATAAAACCATCTCCTTTAGCCACAAAATCAGTTTCGCAACCCAATTTCATGATAACACCATTATTTCTATTCTTAGAAGTCAAAGCAATTACTGCTCCTTCTGAAGCGTCTCTATCTGCACGTTTTCCAGCTAATTTTTGACCTTTCTTTCGCAATAAATCAATTGCTGTGTCTGTATCTCCTTCCGCCTCTACTAATGCTTTTTTACAATCCATGAAACCTGCGCCCGTCAAATCGCGCAGTTTTTTTACGTCTAGAGCAGAAATCTTCATTATTTTAAGATTAATTTGTTATTAGAATAATTTTTTAACTAATTGATAAGTATTGATACCAAATACCTTAGTAGGATGTTACTTTAAATGGATCAATTATTCTTACTCAATTATTAAATTAAATAATCAGTTGTATAAAAAGTGCTTCCAAAACTTTAAGTTCTGGAAGCACTACTGACTATTTAGCATAGTATTACTTGATTAAGCAGTTGCGCCCTCTTTTTTCTTACCTGCTTTTGAATTTTGTCTTTCATTCAAACCTTCCTGAATACAAGCTGCTATATAATCTGTAATGGCTTTTACAGATTTAGAAGCATCATCATTTGCAGGAATGGCAAAATCTACTTGGTTAGGGTCAGAATTAGTATCTACCATACCAAATGTCTTTAATCCTAACTTATGAGATTCTTTCACTGCGATATGCTCGTGCTCAATATCTACGATAAATAAAGCAGAAGGCAAACGGTTCAAGTTTGCGATACCACCTAATACCTTATCCATCTTATCTCGCTCTCTTGTTAAAGTTAAACGCTCTTTCTTCGTTACGCTTAATTTAGCATCAGACAACATAGAGTTGATGTTCTGCATTTTCTTAACAGACTTACGAATAGTAGAGAAATTCGTCATCATTCCTCCTAACCATCTATCTGTTACGTAGGGCATGTTTACACTCTTTGCAGCATCTGCTACTATACCTCTAGCTTGTTTCTTCGTTGCAACAAACATGATTTTCTTACCTGCTTTTGCCATTGCTTTAGCTGCTTTTCCAGCTTCTTCCAGTGCCTCTAGCGTTCGATTTATATCTATGATATGAATCCCTTTTCTTTCCATGAAAATGTAAGGAAGCATTTTTGGATTCCATTTACGCTTCAAGTGACCGAAGTGAACACCTGCGTCCAAAAGTTCCTGATAAGTTGGCGTCTTCATATTATCTTAAATTGTTAGTTTTTAAAATTTGTGAATTGTCGCATTGCTCGAAGCAAGCACACAATATAACCATGAAGCGAATTAACGCTTTGAGAACTGGAAGCTCTTTCTTGCCTTTGGCTTACCGTATTTCTTACGTTCAACCACTCTTGAGTCTCTAGTTAAGTACTTTTTAGATTTTAATGGAGAACGGAATTCTTCATTTAATTTTACTAAAGCTCTAGAAACTGCCATTCTTACTGCTTCTGCTTGTCCTTTGAAGCCGCCGCCTTTTACATTTACCTTAAGGTCGTAAATGTTTTCTGCTTCTACTGTTTTGAAAGGTTCAACAACCTTATCTTGAATATGTATCTGCGGGAAGTATTCTTTAAGCCCTTTGCCATTAATGACAATCTTTCCTTCACCTTTCGTTAAATAAACTCTGGCGATAGATGCTTTTCTTCTTCCAATAGCATTAATCATTTCCATATTATACTATCTAATTTTAGTTTTTAAGTTGTCAACAATCGCTTATTTAAGCTCTGCTGGTTTTTGTGCTTGGTGTGGGTGTTCTGCACCTGCGTAAGCAAATAATTTTTTGAACATCGCTCTTCCAAGCTTATTCTTTGGCAACATCCCTTTTACTGCCTTTTCGACAATGAAAGTTGGTTTTTTAGCAGCCATTTCAGCAGCAGTTGCATACTTCTGTCCACCTGGGTAACCAGAGAACGTAATGTATTGCTTCTGGTCCATTTTCAATCCTGTGAATCGAACTTTATCCGCATTGATAACGATGACATTATCTCCTGTATCTACGTGCGGTGTATAAGAAGGCTTATGCTTGCCTTTTAATACATGTGCAATTCTTGTCGCCAAACGACCGACTATTTCACCTTCAGCATCAACAATAAACCACTTACGGTCTACTGATTCTTTGTTTGCTGACTGCGTTTTATAACTTAATGTATTCACGCTTAATCTTTTTAAAATTAAAAATTATTCCCTGTAAAAGGGCTGCTTTTTTGAAAAGCTTTGCAAAGGTAGTAGCCTTTATAGGATAAAACAAGCATTTTGGGGTATTATTTTTTATTGCCCCTTTGTAATTAATTGATAATCAGTTGAAATTTCGCACAGAAAAAATAATGCTTTGCTATTTTGTGGTGGTTTTTTAGTTTTTCGGAAGCCTTTTAAGGACTTATTTGCTTAATGCTTGAGCTTTATTGGTAAGGTATTTAATTGTGACTTATAATTCTTGACAAATTTGGAGTAGCCAGTTTCTGTTAGCTACTAATTTTGTCTGATTTATCTTATGGATGACTAGCGGAATTTTATTTTTAGTCGTTCTGACTATTTGATGTAGGAGGGTGGCGAAATTGAGGTAAGTATCTCTAACATTCGTAGAAATCTTTTTATTCCTACGTAAGTAAATAGAAAAGGCGGCAATTAAAGAAAAAAGAGATTCTATTTCATCATTTTCATAATATATTTTCAATAGCATTTCTTTGGCATCAAGGTTATAAAAAACATCTGAATATTCTACTAGTTGTAAATGACTTTGAGCAATTTTATAATTCTTTTTTCGATAATAAAGATCTGCTAGGTTATAATGCATCGCATCTTCCTGAAATGTAGGAGCTAATTTTTTATAATAATTTTGAATAAATTGCTCGGTCCAATCATATCTTTTAAGATTTAATCCTAATCGAATCACGTTTTTGAAAGTCCAAGGTGACAAAAATTGATTGACAAATAGAAATTCTTGTTCAATGCCATCTAGGTATAAGTTTAAGCACTCTGTCGCATAATAATTTCGATTAACATTATTTCTTATTTGTTGGCTACAATAATTGATAGCGTAAAAATAAATGTGCTGTTTTTCGATAGCTGAAATTACTTTATTATAGGATTGAATAAATTCTTTTAATTTTTCAAATTCTTTTACTGCATTTTCTTTTAATTGTATGTCATAAATCTGAGAGTAAATTATAATTAAAGGTTCATTTATAGACTTATCTTTTTTTAAAAAATCAAAAATATGATTGGTGAAATGTAAATTATAATTAGTAGAAAATACTCTTTGTCGATTCAACATTTCACAACTATACTTAAACTTATTGATTAAGTAAAATAAATCTAAATTATCTGAGGATAATTGTAAATTGGGATCATCTTTTCTGAGTACTTGATTATTGAAATGTTTATTGGCAGTATCTGCTAATTTATATTGTGCATAATAATGACTGATTGATTTTTCTTGCGTATTATCTTGATTTTTTGCTATTTTTTCAAAATATCCTTTCGCATGTTTTTCTAATTTCCTATCTACTAACTCTTCTAAAATATAGTTGTCTTTTAAAGAAAGGGATTCCAATTTTTGTTGTCCTAAAAATTGCTCTGCTGCTTTTAATGTATAATTCATCAAATACCGCATTTGTTTGTCATCGTAAATTTGATTGGGGTATAATTTTTTAAAAACAACTGTTTTCGTTAATTTTTTATCTGATAAATCGGGAAGCGTAGTTGTAATATAGATGAAGAATGCAATTAAATCTGTTCTTTTATTGAAGTAGGGAGAGGCTAAAAATTCTTTAAAACGCCGCCATTCTGTTTTTTTAAAAGTTTTTAGCAATAAAATCAATTTACTTTGAATCATTCTTAGAGATTATTTTTCGACAAAAAAAATAAAATAATTAAAAATTTATCTTTATAAATAATTGGTTATTAGTTTTTTAAATAAAGAAACTATTAATACTTGACCTTTTTTGAATAAAAATACATTAAAAAAAATCGACAAATGGAAAAAAATGTAATTGTGTCAGACAATATCCAAACCTACATTTGTATCAGAGAAAAATAAAAATATAGCATATATTAACTACCACGCACCTTATATAGTAAAAAAGATAAAATGCTTATTTTAGTATTTATTTTTTGAACTATTTAACGAAACAAACATTCCATGAAATCATTATTGCTTTTTGCAATTTATTTTTTATGCTTTTCTCCCCTTTGTTTGGCTCAAACAATGTGGCCAGGTGATGTTAATAATAATGGTATTGTTAATGAAATTGACTTACTATATTTAGGTTATGCCTTTAATGAAACAGGCATTCAACGAATCAATGGAACCACTGATTGGGTAGCTCAAGATATTACTACTGAATGGGCAGGTTCATTCCCTAATGGCTTAAATTTTGCCTACGCAGATTGTAATGGTGATGGAGTAGTTAATGAGATAGATGCAGATATTATTCAAGCTAGACTTGCAGAAAGACATGACGATGTTCCTTTTATTCAAGATGAAATCCTCCCAAAAGATTTAAATGCAATCTTTTCTTTAGATACCCCAAATTTATCCGTGGCTCCTGGGCAGACTATTGATTTACGAATTGATTTAGATAATAGCAATGGTGCATTGGACGGAATTAGTGTACTTGGTTTTTCCTTTACAATTAATGTTGACACTCAATATTTTGACACTAAAAAAACAGCATTTGAAGGATTTTTAGCTTCTTGGATTAATCAGGGAGAAACGATGCATCGAACCTTTTCTAATCCAATGGAAGGAATGTACACGATTGCTTATATTAAAACAGATGGGCAAGGATTGTTAAATCCGACGGGGCCTATAGGTACTGTATCCTTTGTTATTGAAGATAATATTATCAATTTTTTAGAAGATGAAAGAGATACAGTTAGGGTAGCAATAGATAGTATTACCGTGATAACAGATGATTTAGAAAAAATACCAATTGGAGGAACAAATGTTGATTTAAATATACTTGGCCGAACGACGAGTACTTACAACCCAATACTAGATAAAATAAAATTTTACCCCAACCCAACAAACGGATGGCTTTTACTAAAGTCTAAAGAAGTATTCATCGAAAGAGTAGAATTAGTGAATACTTTAGGACAGGTCGTTTACCATCAGCAATTAAATAATACCACTTTTCAGTCGCTCGATTTACAGCATATTCCAGAAGGAATGTATTGGTTGCGAATGATAACAGAACTGGGTACAAAGAGTACGCCAATACAAAGACTTTAAAATCCAGAAACCTATAAAGAATCAAGTTTTAGCCTACCCCAAAAACCAAATTTTGCAACATTCTGAAACATTAACTAAATACATTGATGGAGTTTAGAACTGATTTTAAGTAATTCTTTGCCGTTAATATTACAAATATGCTTATCCCATAAACGATTATCCAAGGCAAAGAAAAAAGATCAAGACCAGGTAGCTAGGCGATTTTTCGAAATCGGCTAGCCTGCCGAACCAAAGAAAACTAAAGATTATTTGGATAGTAATGGACAGTAGTTTATCCCTAAAACAGATGACTACTAAAATGTACAAGGGCCGCTCAAAGGAGTGGCCCTCTTTCGTTATTACAGGATGGTAAGATTTTTTAAGATTAACAAGATAACTAAATTGTTAAGGATGAAGTAAGTCTTCAAAACTATACCGTTTTGAGACGTGAGAAGCGTTCACGATAGTCATCGGGAGTAGAGCGCAGCAACTTACTTTATGGCAAAACAGATATTCTAGCCAATAAAATATTTTTTTTAATTTTCAATTTAAAAATTTCAAAGACACCATTTTCAACTGGACTTTAATCCTACCATAGTCAGACTTACCCAATATTGTAAAGTGCTAATTTATAAGTTCGGACGTGCTAATTTACTACCGCTTTACTTTACGCAAAACTCAGAAAGCCAATTATCGAATAAAGATTTGGATTTTACAAAAAGTATTCACGTTGTAGCGGGTGTTGATCATCAAATCAATCGGGATGTAAGATTTAAAGGGGAAGTATATTATCAGGCTTTATCTAGTATTCCAATTCATGCCGCTAACGAGCCAAGTTCTTTTTCTATGATTAATGAAGGTGGGGATTATTTAATCAAATTCAATTACGATGCCTAAATTTTTAAATAGACTTGTTGCCCTTTGAAAATAGCTAGCTTAAATTTAAAGGGTAACAAGGCTAATCTTATTCTATAGCGTTCTTTCGTAGAGATTACCCCTTTTCCAAGCGAGTATTTCCTAATTTACTTCATGATATAAAATTTCAAAAGAACTAGAAAAATGTATATCATTCCTTTGTGTAGTTACGGTAGCGGCTTAATTTTATAAAATACAGAAAGGCTAAGAGGGCATTGAAAATTGTCAACTGAAAATTGAAAATTGAAAATTTAAAGTGTATCTTAGTCGTCTTAAAATATACGACTGTGAAAAAAATTCTTCTACTATTACTTTTTATTAGCTGCTCCATTTCCATCTTTGCCCAAAAGATAAAATATTCTAAAGCCTTTCTACAAAAATTAACACAAACAGAAATTGATATTTTTACGCCTACCGAAGGAAAATATAAAAGTACTCGACCTTCCAAAAATGATTATCAGCCAATTGACCATGTTATTGTTTCTAAACAAGAAGGAATAGAAATTCGATATGCTATTATTCCTTTTGAAGCGGAAGACCAAACAACGCAAGTTCCACATGTCGATTTTATGCGAGTCGTTACCTCCACTGCAACGAATGAAGAGGAGGAGGCTGTCATTAGCGTTCATGCGATAGACGATGCGGAATTAAAAGAACATTTTAATGCGGATTGGGGGAGTATGGCTTATTATCAACCAAAATCTAGATTTTCTAAATATAAACATTGCCGTTTACTCAGTCTTTTTACGGAAGGGAAAGGGACGGTCTATGTCTTTTTTCTTTTTGATGAGGCTAGTAGAGCCTTAGATAATCGCTTACATTTGCTTCAATTTCAAACTAAAATATGATTCGAGAAGCTAGAAGTCAGATTTGACATTTGTTTTATCTCTGACTTCTGATAGAAAATTTTAATTTTCGGTCTGGCTTCTGACTTCTCTAAACAAAAAACCCTATAAATGCCTATTATTAAACCTGTTAGAGGCTTTAGCCCTCAATTTGGCGAGAATTGTTTTATCGCTGAAAACGCCACGATTGTTGGTGATGTTACTTGTGGTGCGGATTGTAGTTTTTGGTTCAATGCCGTTGTTCGTGGCGATGTGAATAGTATTAGAATTGGCAATAAAGTCAATATTCAAGATGGTGCGGTGATTCATTGTACTTACGAAAAAACAAAATCTATTATTGGGAATAATGTATCCATTGGACATAATGCCATCGTTCATGGCTGCACGATTGAAGATAATGTATTAGTCGGAATGGGCGCTATCATTATGGATGATGCTAAAGTGGAGTCTAATGTGTTAATTGCTGCGGGGGCAGTTGTTCTAGAGAGAGCACATTTGAAATCTGGCTTTATTTATGGCGGTGTGCCTGCTAAAAAAATTAAAGCGTTAACTAAAGAAAATTTCCAGCATTATATTGGTCGAATTGCGGATAATTATGTGTTGTATGCTAGTTGGTTTAAGGAAGAGACTTAACTAAAATATAGTGTATAATAAGTTTTTTACCACAGAGGAACAGAGAAAATGGAGGACACTAAGTTTTTTGACGAGCGTAGTTTTACCCTATTTTAGGAAAAATAATAGGAGATGATGAATCGTTTTTAATTACTATTTTAACTGCGTTTTCTAGATGACTTAGGGGCATAAAAAAATGGTAATTGATAATAAAATCAATCACCATTTGGAAACTGCATTTAACAACTAAATTGTAAAAAAATCTTGTTTGACACTTAGATAGCGTCAAAATATCTTTAAGCCAACTTGGCCATGTCTCTTATTAAAATACTATTTCTATTGAAATAGATTAAGTTTGATTTTCTTAATTCATTTAAGACAGAAGTTACTGTTTGACGAGACGTACCCGTTAAATTGGCAATATCTTGCTGTGTTAAAGAATGCTTGAATAATCTTTCGTAGCCTACTTGTCTACCTCTTGCCTCCGCATATTCTTTGATAAAATCAACAATTCTAGTTCTAGCATCTTTGAAAATTAAACCTTCTAATCTATTTTCTGCTTTCATCAATCTGCTACCCATCATAGATAATACGTGACTGCATAGCCCAAAATTAGATTGCATTAAACGTTTGAAATCTGCTACTTTTAGAGATAAATAATGTACTTCATTATTCATGGCTTGTGCAAAATCTTGCCGAGTTTTTTCTCCAATGATAGCTAACTCTCCAAACATTGCTAAGGGATGCAATACTGCTTTTATGACCTCTTTTCCATCTGTAGAGTGTGTTCCAATTTTAATGCTTCCTTTGGATAAGAAAAAAATATGATCAGATGCCTCGTCTGGCAAATAAATAAAACTATATTTTGGAACGACATGCTTTTCTGCCACGTTTTGTAATAGTTCCAATTCAACTTCATTTAAACCACTGAAAATTGGAAAATGCTCAAGAATAAATGTGCTGTTTTTAACTTTCATACTTAATTTTTTAATCGGATAACCTTCGGGAATAATCCGGTTTTTGGATAAAAATTCTGGGCTCAAGAGGGTCTTTCATTGGTCTTACATATGGATAGACACAGTTTTATCTTACCCCCCCTATAGGAAAGTGAAAAAAAATATTTTTTATTTTAGAGTGGAAGCACTTCAACTTCAATAGGAGTATTAAGACAACGAAAAAATTGCAGAAGCATTAATAAACGTTTATAAAATTTGATTTTTTGGAGTAAGCTTAAATATTTGGAATTTTGATTTATACTCCTTTTTGATTTTTTGAAGTTGAAGTTGAAATTTTATCACTGAATCCTAGCAAAATAAGTCGCTGCCTTTTGATTGTTTCCCATTAGTTGATAAATATTACCCATTGATTGTAGTAAAGTACGATTGTTCGGGGCTGCTTGTAAGCCATAGTTTAAATACTTGATGGCATTATTGTAATCCTTTTTAGTTTCTCCAAAATATTGATAGCCTGTTTTATAAGCAAAATCGGCTAA
Organism: uncultured Saprospiraceae bacterium; assembly: GCA_937928615.1. Taxonomy (GTDB): domain Bacteria; phylum Bacteroidota; class Bacteroidia; order Chitinophagales; family Saprospiraceae; genus JAFMDF01. The sequence goes on from CALFWI010000442.1 coordinate 14,615, forward strand.
TTGTTGTTGGTCTGCTCGACTACTTAAATGCGCTAAGTAAGTACCGACAAATGGAACATTCGTTTTTTTAGTCAAAATAAAATAAAATTCCTTTAGTAATTTTTTTAAATCTTGGTCATATTTGTATTCTTCTGCTACCACACCGCTATGCATGATTAAGGCAGAACCATAGGTTGGATGTATTGCTAAAGCTCTATCTATAAAATAGGCGATTTCTTTTATTAATTCCTTTTTGTGGGTATTATCGTTGGAAGGCTTGTATTCTGTTTCAAAAATAGCAGTGCCCAAAAAACAATTGGCTCTAGCACTATTGGGAGAGGCTGCTGCGCCTGATAGATTTAGCGTCATTCTATTTTTCCAATCGGGCACTCTGTCTATGGTTTTATAGGTGAAGCCCAATAAAAAAATGCTAAGTAGCCCTAAGCCCGCATAATTGGCTATTGCTTGGTTTTTGAGGGGGTATTGCTTAATAACAGTAGGTAATTTTTCCATTAATAACCAAGTAAGGATTAAACAGAAACCGATAGAAGGCATGAATAGAAACCGCTCATTCATAAAAGTACCTACGGTAAACGGTATATTTGAAACGATAGATAAAGTGCTTAAATAGACAATAATACCATAAGCTAAAACAGTCTTTTTTCTCCATCCTATCAAAGTAATAATTCCCAATCCCATATAGGTAATGACTGGAATAATTGCTCGAATATCTGCCCAATTAATAATTGGGATTTGATAAGGATAATAATCATGGGTTAATGGATGTGGAAAAAATAATAATTTGATATAAAGCCCTAGGGTGTAAAAAACAGTAGCAAATTTTTCATTAGCGCTCAATCCATAAAACGGATTATTCATAATATCTGTAATTGGCGCACCATCGCTACTTAGAAAATACCCAATAACTAGATAGCGAACCCATAAGTAGGTCGCTGCGGCAATGAATAAGGGAACTAAAGAAAATGCTATTTTTTTAGTCGTCGTTTTAGTGAAAAAATATAAAGAAATTGGAATGACTGCCAAAAAAGTTAGGGCATTCTCTTTCGATAATAAAGCTAAGAAAAAAGTACAACCAGCAAAGAAAAGAAAGATGGGCTTATTAGTAGTCACAAATTTGAAGGTACAATACAAAGCGCCCAATGCACCTAGTAAAGTCATTATTTCATCTCGCCCTTTTACATTTGCGACTACTTCCGTATGCACAGGATGAACGATAAATAATAAGGTAGCCAGAAAAGGCAAAGAGAAATACCAGCTGGAAGTATCTTTTTGTGGAAAGAATAAACTAAATATTCTGAATAATAATAATCCTAAAAGTGCATATAGTATTACATTGATGGTATGTGAAACAACCGTATTTAAACCAAAAAATTGATGTTCTATGGCAAAAGTAACAATAGATAATGGACGGTATCTAGCTCCTGTTACTAGGTTTTTTTGTTCGCCAAATCGTCCCACAAAACTCTCTTTGGTCATGATGTCATAAATCCCATCCAACCCTTTTTTTGTAAAACTATTATTGGTTAAAACAACTTGGTCATCCAATAGATAGTCAAAGGTAGTGGAGTAGGCATAAAGCCCAATAGCTATGACAAATAAGGTAATGCCTGCTAATAAGTTTTGTTGCCAGAAACCGTTAGGAAAAAGAGGTGTACTGGATATTACTTTCTTAGAAAGGTTGTTTTTTGTGGATTTTTTTGTAATCGCCATAAAAATTATTACGACAAAAATAGAGAATGGTTTTAAGTTGCCTAACTGAAAAGAGGCTATTCATTAACATGAATAGCCTCTTTTGCAAAAATAAAAATTGCTGTATTGCTTACTCTAAGTATAAATTAAATTCAACTCGTCTATTCAATCTTCTACCTTCTTTTGTACTATTAGTGGAAATTGGTTGTGTTTCCCCATAACCAATAAAACTAATCCTGCTAGAATCAAATCCTTTTGATAATAAATAATTAAAACAAGCTTTGGCTCTTTCTTCAGATAATAATCGGTTATTATCGGAATTACCTATAGCATCTGTATGCCCCGCAATACTTACATTATAATTAGGATACCTATTTAAAATAGAAGCAATTTTATCTAAGACTGCGAAAGAGGACGTTTTTAAAGAAGCTTTTCCTGTCTCAAATCGGATGGCTCTAGTGGCCAGCGCTAAGGCATCTTTTTCTTCTTGACCAATTTCTGGGCAACCAAAATTATTAATGCTACCAGGAGTGTCAGGGCATTTATCATTAGGGTTAGCTACACCATCATTATCAGAATCAGGACAACCATTAAATTGTGTTAAACCTGCGGTATTCGGACAGTTGTCATTACTATTTGCTACGCCATCTCCATCAGCATCTGGACAGCCATTTAAAGCAGCGACACCACTTTCATCAGGACATACATCATCTTTATTAGCGACACCATCACCGTCACTGTCTGGACAACCTCTAGTTGCTAGTGTACCTGCTTCTGTTGGACAATCATCATTAGCATCTGGTACCCCATCTCCATCTGCATCGGCAACTTCTGTAGAAGGTGTTACTTCTGTTTCCTTTTCAGGTTCTATTTCAGGCTCCATTTCTTCTTTTTCTTCTTCTGGACAACCTTCAATAGTACCAGGGATATCTGGGCATTTATCATCTTTATTTGCTACACCGTCTTTGTCTCTATCTGGACAACCCATTGTTCGTTTTGGCCCTTTTTCATTAGGACAATTATCTCTATAATCAGGTGTACCATCTCCATCTTTATCTCTATCTTCGGGGTCTGCAGGGCCAAGATTGACTAAGAAACCAACACCTAATTCTAGGTTGCTTCTATTTTCAGTAGGTGAAAAACGATAACCTGCCTGTAAATTTAATGCAGCTCTTTTCCAAGTATGGAAATTAAAACCAATTCCAATAGGTACTTGAAAATAATTTTCATCTCCTCCTTGAAACACAAACCCACCTCCAGTATAAGCATAAGGTGTCACTAAATTTTCAGGTTTATAATATTTTGCTTTTAGAATGGCATCTAAGCCAATCAAAGAATGATTGTCAATGTCATTAGGTAAGTCAATGATTCCAAACCTTAATGGCACAGCCACATCTAGATAATTGTTTAAATAACGATTATAACTAAATTCAAAACCATTAGAAATATCATCTAAAGTAGCAGAAGGGCCATCATTTGGCGTGAAATAATCTAGGAAAAGTACTTTGAAGCCTAAGGCATTAGGCATTTCTTCTGTCTGAGCATTTAGGGAAACGCTCGTTAGAAAGAGTAAGACGTAAATCGTCGAAACAGTCAATATCTTGTTCATCTCTGTAATCGGTTTTTAAGAAATTATTATGGAATTATAAAATTTATTACAAAATGGGGGTGATAGATTGCTTAAATTATAACTTTAGTTTATACGATAGTTTATATATTATGTTTTCACTAAGTATGTTTTTGCTAATAATTGGCAATAAGACGAGTATAGTGTGATTTCTATTCGGTAGTGGTACACTTGTAAGACTATTTCTAAGTAAACTCCATAAGAAACATTGGGTTTATAAAATATTACAGCATTACATTATATAACACTACCTTCTATTCTTTAGAACTAAGGAACGACGAAAAAATAAATGTATATTTTTGACTTGTCTTTTTTGCTCCTAACTGCTTTAAAAATACTCGTCATAGTTACAGCTATATCTGCGTTTTTTGCTTTGTTAGATACAAAGAATCCTAACTTAAAATTTGAACATTTATTTCTGCCTCGTTCCTAAAAAGTTACTTACTTATATAAAAATGAATTAGCCCATAAAAATTAATCGTTCTTTGATAAATCCCGTGGTCGATTTGATTTCAAAGATTTTTCTGACTAGAGGGAAAGAAAAAAATTGGAATTGAAATGACTGTTTCACGGGATTTGTCAAATAACCAAATTAATTTATGAGCTGATTCATTTTACCCTTCTACAAATTTAACTTGTTTGTTGGATAAAAGCTGTTTAAAACAAGTAGGAGGTAATATAAAACCTCAATTAACGATTAGGTTTTATTTTTGATATACAATTTTTTTGGTGAAAATTTCCCCTATATCAGTTTTTAATAATATTTGATAAATTCCTTGAGGTATGTTGTTGTCAAAAGCGATTACTTCATTATGTTTACCTTGTGGCATAATGCCTTTGTCCATATATTTAATAATTTTTCCTGAAAAGTCTAATAAGTATAATAAAACATGCTGTTTTGTTTCTATGTTATAGTTTATGTTTACAAATCCTTGTGTTGGGTTTGGGTAGACAAATAATTTTTCTTTATGCTCTTCTTTTTTTAACGTATTTTCTGATATTACACTAGGTGTTTTAAGTGCTGTGAATGTAGGTCCAAAAGGGTCTATTTCTGCAATAAAATGAGAACCCATTTTAGCATGAAAACCAGCATTAAGTGTAATGCTATTACCTGCATCAAGTTTTACATAATCACCAGCATTAATATTACTACTGGCAACAATACTCTGTGCTTTATAAGTACCATGAGGAATGTTACTTGTTGAAAATTCAGAAGTAATATTTCGTGTAAAAGGAGCATCAAAACTTATA
>CALFWI010000443.1 GCA_937928615.1 uncultured Saprospiraceae bacterium
CAACAAAATCCGTGGGGCAACAAAATCCGTGGGGCAACAAAATCCGAAATGCGTTTATTCCTGGTAAATTCGCTGCCCCGCCAAAATCGTCGGTGCATTCCAATCATGCGAAGACAAATACAAACAGCGTTGATGCTGCACATATTGATGCATCATTTTTACCGTTGCATTTGCGGCTTTATTAGGTAAAAGTACATCTGCTATTTCCTGTTTTAAAGTCGCTTCATTATAAGTTAAATCTCCTGCCAAAATAGTTGTATGCTTATCGCCTTTTACGTTAGTTATCGTCTTCGAGGAATCAAAGAAGTCGGAAAAACAACCACACTTTCATTACCCTCCTTACTAACAGCTGCGACGCCAAATAAAAAATTATCAATCACAATATTCTTTAAAGTAGCTTCTGATACATCTCCGACATATCTGGAGTATTGCCAAGTCGGAGAAGTGGTATCCCGCCAGTATACTTTATAGCCTGCAATATTTGGATCTGCTATTTTGTCCCATCTTAATTTAGTAGATGGTTGAACCGCACCACCAATCATGACATTTTTAGGCGTTGGAGGGGCCCATGCTAACCCTGCCATGGTAATGGCATTGACGCCCGTTAATTTAGCAGCATACTCAAAATTAACGCCTTCGATAACATCGCCGTATTGAATACCATTTTCTTCTCTTATATCTTGGTGCTGTCGATTGTAATTTTCGTGAGTTTCCATAATTCTAACCCCAGGGAAACCTTCGTCATTAAAAGGGCGATGATGTCCGCCTCTTCCAAAACGATCTAAACGATAAATCATAATCGCATCTAAATTGGTCATATAAGTATCGGTCATTTTATCTACATAGCGAGCGATTTGTCTAGAGGGACCATCTACTTCGCCACCATAAAAGCGATGCCAAATACGCATTCTTTCATCGTCTGTGATAGGGGTGGGTTCTGAAAAAACGCGGAAAGTGGTATTGTCAATGACCCCATCAATTCCGTGGATGTTTCCAATCATATCATTATTTAAAATACCGATGATATCCCAGCCATCTTTTTTGGCTTGTTGCGCCATTCCTTTTCCGCCAAATAAGCCTTGTTCTTCGCCAGAGAGGGCCGCATAGACCACACTATTCGGGAAAGAATATTTAGTGAGGACTCTTGCTGCTTCTAGCGTACCTGCAATTCCTGACGCATTGTCATTTGCTCCTGGAGAGTCTCCTGTCGCATCTGTGGAAGAAGAAATTCTAGAATCTATGTCTCCTGACATAATCACATACCGATTCGGATTTTGGGTGCCTTTCTGAATAGCCACTACATTTACGATATAAGTATCTTCAGGAATTCGTCGATTGCCTTCTGCGGGTACTAAATGATATTGGTAGGATACTTCTAAACAACCACCACAAGCTGCGGATATTTTTTCAAATTCTGCATGAATCCATCGTCTAGCCGCACCAATTCCTCTAGTAGTAGAAACGGTGTCAGATAAAGTATTTCTTGTGCCAAACCCGACTAATTGACGAATATCTTGCTCTATTCTCGCAGGAGAAGGGGCTTCTGCTATATCATATAACCGAGCATCTGTTGTTGATGGAATAAGCAATTGGTCTTGAGCCGTTAGACTTAGCGAGACCAATAGACAACTTAAAAGAAGTAAGTGGAATTTCATAAAAAAGGTTTTATGATTTTGGATAGTTTAGTAGAAATCTTCCAGTAACGGGAAATTACTGGAAGATAAACCTTTGTTATTTCAATGCTGCCTTCAACTCTTTCTTGATATCCTTTACGACGCGGTCAAATCGTGGCAGAATGACAAAGTCAATTCGACGATTCTTAGCTTGACCTTCGGAAGTTTGATTAGAGGCTTTAGGAGCGAATTCTCCTTTTCCTGCGGCTAAGACCCTACTTGGAGGCAATTCGTATTCTTTGGTCAATACCTTTACTACATTCGCCGCACGGATGACACTATAATCCCAATTGTCTTTATAATTCTTGGCTTTTTTGTTATCGGTATTACCAATAACCGTAAGTTTTAAAGTGGGGTCTTTTTCAATTAATTGAGCAATTTTTTCTAAATTTTGAACCCCTGCTGTCCGTACCCTCGCACTGCCAGGGCGAAATAAGAGTGATTCATCTAGCGTGATACGAATTTCATCATTGACATAATCGACCGATTGTTTATCGCCAAATAATTGCTCTAATTCATAGCTGAGATTACCGAGTACTTTCTGCTGATTTTCTTCAAATTGAACGATTTTTGCTTTAATAGTAGCTATTTTCTTATCTCTTGTTTTTATAATTTCTTCTTTTTTTCGGACGGTAGAACTTAAGCTCTGTGACGTACTACTTTTATCTTTTTGGGCATTGACTAATTGAGCTTGTACTTCGTCAATTCTATCTAATATTTTATCTTGAGTGGCTATTAATGCGGTATTGGCGCCTATTTTATTAGCCAGATTTAAGTTAAGGGTATCTATTTGTTGGTCTTTATTTAGAATTTGTCGATCAAGAATAGCAATTCTATTTTCAAATCCTTGTTTTTCTACTTCATGTTGTGCTAGTACTGCTTCATAATCTTTCTTTGAAATACAAGAAGTACTCACTAATGCCATTAAAAGAAGTCCAAAAAAAGTTTGTGATTTCATAACAAAAAAAATTGTGTAGAATTATCGTAGAATAGTTGTTGTTAGAGAATAATTAAAACTAAAATTCAAGTTTTAGACAACCTTTTACTAGAAGCTCTAACTTGAATTTGATATTTGCGCTTGATTTTTTTAAGATGACTTAACTACAAACAAAAATGTCTCAGAGACAAACGAGTCTCTGAGACATTTTAAGTCTAAAAAATTGCTTAACGCATTAGGAAACTAGCAGAACCTAATAACCCTAAATCTGTATAAATTGAAGAACGGTAATAACCTGGCTTCAATTTAGCTTCTAAGTCATGATTGAAAGACAATCTTTGACTCTCTTGGATTTCTACGTTTTGCTCGCTTACTGCAATAATATCTTGATCGGTACCATTTACACTAATCTTAGCTTTGATTGGGCTAGACTTAGTAATAGGAACACCTGTATCATCCGTAATAACCATGTATATCTTTCTTACACCTTGGTATTTTTCTGGAACACCTACTAAGTCAAAGCTAACGTTTACTTTCTTAGCAAAGCCTTTTCTTCTAGTTGGTTTACCATCTTTTCTCAAAACATCTGTTGTAAATCCATTTGCTTTGAAATTAGTTAAAGTCAAATCAGCAATATCTTTTTCCATCATCTCATTTAATCGAGCTAATGCTGCTTTTTCTTCTCTACTTGTTGCTAAGTCAGAAGTTAATTTAGCATTTTCGTCTTTTAACTGAGCATTTTCGGATTGCAGATTAGTAATGTCTGCCTCCAATTTAGTACGCTCATTGATTAGTCCTTCAATTTGCGCTCTTAAAGAAGCCATTTCACCATCTTTTGCGGTAGACGCTTGTGTTAAACGGTAGATAGCTGATTTTCTTCGCTTAATTTCTTTCTGAGCATCAGTTACAGAACCCTGCAATGCCTCATTCTCAGCAGCTAAAGAAGAATACTTTGATTGTAAAGCATTTAAATCTCCTTCTAATTTTGCTTTTAATCCTTGAACATCTGTTAATTCAGTTCCTAAAGCAGTATTTTTAGCTGATAAATCTGCCATTTGTGCCTGAACCTTATTATTGTGGTCCCATCCACAGTAACCCATCACAAGCATAGCAATAGCTAGCAGTATCATCAAAATGGTGTTGGTTTTCATAAATCTTTAAGTTTAAGTTCTTATAATTTTTTTTCGACCTTTTTCCAAATAGCTGGAATTTAACAGCAATTATAAGTTTTTCTTGTTATATCTCCGTATTTTAAAGCAAATTCTTTCCTAAAAATGCTGTTTTTTTGCATTTTCATAAGGTATCTAACAAAAAATTATAACTTTATTAAGATTTCAGCGTAGCTAACGTTTTAAATAGGTACCCATCCTTTGAAATCAAACAACCACTTTCCATCATCTGAAAAAGCTCTTTTTCCCGATTTTCACTATAGGCTTTCTCTGCGGTATAAATTTGTAAATCTTGACCTGATTGTTTTAATTTTTCCATGATTCCTTGCGAATTTACGTCTTGGGTAAAATCGACCCCCGAATTAGGAGGAACAGCAATCCCCATTAAGACCATTTTGTCCGCTTGGCAGTGAAAAGTCTTAATATCATGTGGTGTTTTAAACTCCAAATATTCTAGTTTTCCTAAAGTTTTATCAAACACGATATCGCTATAAATTTGGATTAACTCTTCTACTTTTAAAGGATTATTTTCCTTTAACTTTACCCAATCATCAGCAGTAACGTGGGTGGACGCTAGAAATTTAACAAAATCCTTTTCTAGTTCTTTTAATTCTGCATTACTTAATCTTCTATACTTCATTGGTGATTTTCAATTTATAATTTTTAATTCGGATAATTTACAAAGCACTACAAGCTTTTGTTAACCATGCTAATTCTTTTCCGGTGACTAGGGGAGATAATCCAGTCCATACTTTTTGATGATAATTATTTAGCCATTCAGTTTCTTGCGGACTTAATAATGCTTTGTTTATCAACTGTTTATCAATTGGGAAAAGGGTTAAGTCTTCAAACCTGTAGAAGGTGTCGTAATCATTGGTTTCATCTTCGACACATAAAACTAGGTTTTCTATACGAATACCATACTCGCCTGACTTATAAAAACCAGGTTCATTTGAAGTGACCATGCCTGGTTCAAAAGTATTATTTCCACGAGCGATACTCGTAGCAAAGCCTTGTGGTGGTTCATGAACATTGAGGAAAAAACCTACGCCGTGGCCAGTCCCATGGCCATAATTTAACCGATGTTGCCATAAATGTTGCCGAGCAAAAGCGTCTAGTTGTACACCTTTTGTATCTTTTGGAAAAACTAGATTGGCAATGGCAATATGTCCTTTTAAGACTAAGGTATAATTTCTTTGTTGTTCTGCTGTTACTGGGCCAAGGGCAAAAGTTCGAGTGATGTCTGTCGTTCCATCTTCGTATTGACCACCAGAATCTAATAATAAAATGCCTTCCTTTTTGATTTGGGCTGCCGTATCTGGCATTGGTCGATAATGCACAATTGCTCCGTTTCCTTGATAGCCAACGATGGCAGCGAAACTTTCACCGTGATACAATCCTTGTGCTTTTCTAAAATCAGCTAATTCCTGTGCAACTTCATACTCGGAAACAGTCCGTTCTGCTAGTGTTTCATGTAGCCATAAGTAGAGTTTTAATAAAGCCACACCATCTTTAGCCATTGCTTTGCGAATGTGCCCGATTTCTGTACTATTTTTAATGGCTTTTAAACGCGTGGAAATAGTTGCCCCTTTTTTGATTTGACCAGAAGTTAATAAGTCTGATAAACAGACACTGAGCGTCGCTGGATTGATTAAGATTTTCTGCGATTTGGGTAAACTCAATAAAAATTTACCAATATAACTATAGGAATAAACAGTAATATTTTCTTGTTGGAACTTCGTCCCTAATTTTTTAGGTACTTTGTCAGGATTGATAAACAACCAAGCATCTTCCAATCCTATGACCGCATAGGCAATCGCCAAAGGATTAAATTCTATGTCATCGCACCGAATATTAAATGTCCAAGCGATATCATCTAAAGTTGTTACTAGATGATAAGCGACCTGTTGCGCCTTCATTTCTTTGCGAATTGCCGTTAATTTGGCTTTTCTATTTTTTCCAGTATATTTTACCTTATGCTCAAATATCGGATTGGTTGGCAACTGCGGACGGTCCAACCAGACCGCTTTTATTAAATCACGTTCTGTATCAACTGTTATATTTTTGTTGCTAACAACTTGTCGCATTCTTTGAATTTGACCTACAGAAAATAGTTTCCCATCTAGGCCAATGGTACTGCCTGCTGGTAAATTATCTCGCATCCAAGCATTATGTTCAGGGGCATGTGGAACGCCTTGCTTCTGTAGGACTACTTGCGAACCCGCTAATTCTGTCTCTGCTTGCAAAAAATAACGGGAATCTGTCCACAAACCAGCATGCGTTTGCGTAATTACCACTAAACCAGCGGACCCTGTAAATCCAGAAATCCATTCTCGTGATTTCCAGTGGATATTCACGTATTCACTTTGATGGGCATCACTACTAGGAATGACATATGCATCCAATTTTTCTTCTTTCATTTTTGCTCTTAGTGCGGCAATTCTTTGGTCAAACATAATTACAAGATGACATGATTTTACTAGATTAACAAGATTACCAAAAGGAAGTCTATTTTAGGTTTATCCTGATATTCAAAATCTGATTTTATAATGATTAGCAAAAAGAATATTACTGAAATATTTAATTGCTGAAATTACCTTTAATGTAAATCGCTAAACTTAGCTTAGTATTACAGTAATAACCCATGGGGAATTATAATCCGTGGGGAAAATAAAATCCGTAGGGAATCCGCAAAGATATTTGATTAGAAACAATTCAAACTATAAATTTTCAGTACATTTGTTGATAAAGTGTAATATAACTTATAAACAATGTAGTTGAGGGACTTAACATTGAGCTTTTTTCCCGATAACTCGCTATCATTTTTAAATGAAGATTTTTCCATTTCAAGCATGGTATCCTGATTTTGACTTAATTGCTTCGGCAGACTCTTTTTTCGGTTCTGTTAGAGAAGAGTATGTGACGTATAAGAAAGCGGGCTTTTTTAACCAATCAGCAGAACCTGCTTTGTTTTTTTACCAAATAAAATCAGCGACTCGTACTTATACTGGCTTGATGTGCTGTACGGATATTAGTGAGTTTGAGAAAGGAAATATTTTGAAACATGAAAAGACCTTAGCGGCGAAGGAGCAAAAAATGATTCAATTGTTAGTGCAACGGCAAGCATTGGTGAAACCTGTTTTATTGGTTTATGAAAAAGTAAAAATAATTAATAAGCTGATTCTCCATCATATTCAAAATAATCCTCCGCTTTATTCGACCTATTTCGACCAAGACAAACAGGAGCATATTTTATGGAAAATATCAGATAATACGATTGTAGAAAAAGTACAAAAGTTGTTTGACAAAAAAGTTAAATCAACTTATATCGCTGATGGGCATCATCGAACAACGACGATGGCTTTGCTCAATGAGCGTTTGAAAGACCGACAAGACATAGGCACTTATAATCAATTAATGGTGGTCCTGTTTGGTTCTGACCAATTGGATTTATTAGAATACAATAGGGTAGTGGAGGGGCTAAATGAAACGAGTC
>CALFWI010000444.1 GCA_937928615.1 uncultured Saprospiraceae bacterium
TCCGACACGTAATTATCAATTTTCAATCTGACTATCTAAAAGATAGATTATATCAGAAAATCAATTACTTATAATTTAAGAATAAAACACATTCAAAAAATATATAAATAGCTGATTTTCATAATATTTTACATTATATAATCAACTAATACTTACATCAAAAAATATGCCTGCTTCTGTTAAGATTTTAAAAAGAGAAAAATATAGCTTGTTCTGTCTGAAATTTAGCAAAAGTTAAGACATTCCGATAGCCTTGTAAGCGCTACAAAATTCAGTCAACCTTTAAAAACCTTGGACACCTCTAAAAAAAATATTAACTTAGCCCATGACTAGTGTTCCTTTCAGTCACTATTCAATTGGTAGTAGGACAAAAATAAATTTATTGCTTTTTTTTGTCCTTTATAATTATTTTACATTTATGAGAAATTGTCAATTTTGTGATAGCGAATTATTCGATAATGCCCGTTTTTGCCATCATTGTGGTGCTAAAGTTAAAGTGCAAAAAGCAACACCCTCCGAAGAAACCCCTCTTTACACCGCTAAATATCCACTTGACTTTCGAAAAATAAAGGGCTTATCTAGCAATATCAAACAATACTTCATCCAAGCTTTAGACCAGCGAATTAAGGAAACGCAAAATCCTAAACGGAAAAAGGATTATATGAATCGTTTGATGCAGTCTGACTTTCAAAAGGTATTTGATTTGCGAACACGCCAACTAGCAGAGGAAGCATACACCATCCACATTACCCAAAAAAAGACGGTCCCACAAGAAGTAGACCAACTACTGAATAAATCGTTTGATGGTTTATTGGATTATTTTATGGTTAAGTATTGCCAAGATTTAAATGATGTAACTATTCCCGATGAAGCTTTAAAATATGAAGGACAGAAGAAGGAAGATTTTGATTTGCAAAAAATGGTCGTTGATTTTTTAGCTTTAGAAGGAGAAGAAGTCAAAATATATACAGATTTTATAAAAATGCCATTGCGCAAATTACAAAACGCTGGTCGTAATTTTCTATTCCCTGCCACAAACGAAAAAGTACTTCTAATTGCTGACCAAACTGTTTTTGGGACTTGCCGAGAGGGTTTTGCTTTAACGGAAGATGCTATTTATTGGAAAGCGCATTTTAAGGAAGCCCAAAAAGTCTTTTACCATCAAATTGAATCTATCAAAAAAGAAAAAGATTGGCTATTAATTAATGATATTTTCTTTAATGTAAATGCTAGCGTTAATGGAAAAATGGTTTTCTTATTGAATCGATTAAAGACAATGGACTAGTGCAGTAGGCAGTAAAAAGTAGGCAGTTTGCAGTTGGTGCATTCGCTTAAAAGAGGTTAGTTTATTTTTGTCATAATACTTATTTCCCTCTTAGTCCATTTATCCTTTAGAACCGATAACGTAGACTATTTAAAAACCGATAACTTGTTTTGGGCGCACCCACTGCTGCTCGACTATCGTAAATTATCGAAAAAGTAGTTTTAAACTCCAACCGCTTTGAAAAAGAAAAAATAACGGCTGTTTGAGACGATAAACGGTAGTCCTTTACATTTGTAAATAAGGGTTGATAATAACTAGTGGAGGCGATTTTAATATTCGATTGTGGTTGCCAAGCTACTGCAAAATAAGTATTCATTCGATGATTATAATGCTTCGTTTCGACCTCTGATTCCTCTTCAAATTCATACATATAGCTTGTTCCAAAATAGGCTTTATCTTTTCCTTTTTTAAAAAGTCGGTATCTAAACCCTGTTCCTGCTAAAGCCCGAATGGCTATATTTGCCCGCTCATTATATTGCACTTGTCCAAATAACTCGTAGGTTAGCCAATCTTTTAATTTAGCATTATATCTTAGATGTTGAAATCCTTCGTTGATAAAACTCTGTTCTCCTGCTTTTACAAAATTGAAACTCGTTAAACTAATCAAAGATTTATCATAATAAACAAATTCTATCTGGGCTTTTCCAGTTATCGAAAATATTTCTACCTTATTTTTAGTGAAATTTGCCCCTAATTCCAATTGTTCTACCCATTGGATACTATCCGTAAATTGGCTGCGCTTATCTTCAATATTGACAATTTGGGCAGTCACTGGGCAAGATAAAAAAAAAGAAAAGAAAAAATATAGGTACTGCTTAACAGACATCTTGCTAGTTGTTTTAGATTACATGACTTGTGAATAAACACATACTCTTAAAACAAAAAAAGGTTTTAGAAAGTGCAAAAAATCACCTTCTAAAACCTTTTTATTGGACTACTTCTACTCTTATCTATTAAATAAGCGCACTAAGTACTATAGCTTATTGGTTAATACCTAAAGCTTTTAAAGTTTCAAAATCCATATTTCCAACAGGTAAACCATTGTCTTTCTGGAATTTAATTAAAGCAGCTTTTGTTTGAGTACCAATTACATTATCAATTGGACCTGGATCGTAACCTCTATCTTTTAAAGCTCTTTGAACTTGCTGAACCATAGAAGTTGTGATTTTGTTAGCACAAACAACTTCTCTCCATTCAGAGAATCCACCTTTTCTGCTTACAGAACGCTTAGTAACCGTTGCATACTCAGCAGGTACTTCTACTGATCTAGAACAAACACCAGAATCTGCATTATAGCTATATCCAGAAGGACATCCTGCAGAACCCCAGTTAGCATATACAGCTGCGCTATTCGCATCAGCTGGCTTATCGCCTGCTACCATACTACCAACTGCTCCACCAGAACCATCAGCTCCTGGACCTGCACCAGCTGGAGCAGGAGAACCTGAATAACTAGAAGAACTTGGATCGTAAGCTGGGTTATAAACTAAACCTGCGTTTGTCCATCTGTAACCTGGCTTTAATTTTAAACCTGCTCGGTAAGTATAGCTTGAAGTTTTGTATTCTCCTGGAACCGCTACTCTATCAAAAGAAGCTGGCTTGCTTAATACTCTCTTTGTAACTGTTTTGTATTCTGCTGGTACAACTTCTTCTCTTACAGTAGCAGGAGTTTTAACTACTCGCTTAGTAACTGTTGTATATTTAGCAGGAATTACTTCTTCTCTGTAACTAGGAGCAGCCTTTACAATTTGACGACTACCGTATTGAGCAGCAGTTTGCTTTACTCTTACACATTCTTCTCTTCCATCAGAACCAGTTCTGCTACTTCTTGTATAACCAGCAGCACAACCAGCAGGAGTTGTTTTAGTAACTGTTTTATATTCAGCAGGTACTTCTACTAAACACCATACTAAACAGTCATCTGGATTAGCAGATAAACAGTTTCTGTCTGCTTTACGCTTTACCCACTTAGTACTAGCTGGAGAAACTTCAACTCTTTCAGTTGTTGTTTCATACTTCATTGGAATTCTTTCTAATTCTACAGAAGCTACACTTGTGTAATAAGGCATGATTGCACCAGTCATTGCTAAATCACCTTCAGCAGTACTTCCTGCAACGCTTCCGCTACCACCTCTAGATCCAGCACCTGCGCCTCCGCCGTTACCAGCACCTGTTCCAACACCTACACCACTATCATCACCTTCTTTTGCTAAAGCAGCACCAACTGCAGCAGCAGCAGATGGATCGTAGCTGCTAGGATCGGCTCCTTTTGCAGCACTTACTCCATTAGTAGTTCCCATATATATTTGGTTATCGCTAACCGTTGTATATTCACCTGGAATAGGAATAATTCTCTTAGAAGCAGCTTGAGTTTCTACTTGCTCAGTTATAGTTTCGTAAGTTGCAGGTACCGCTACCATGCGCTTACTTTCTTCTTTTACTAAAACTTGCTCAGTTACTGTAGAATACTCTGCAGGACGCTCAACAATTCTAGTACCTGGTGCTTTTACCATAACAGATCTTCTTGTTGTTGCTAATTGTGGCTTAGCAATGTCTGTTCTAGAATAAGCGCCTTTTGTTTCAACTTGCTCAGTTGTTGTGCTATATTCATCAGGAATTAAACACTTAGCATAACACTTTCCTGCTTCACCATTTACATCTGTAGGTTGTGCAAAAGCAACCGTTACAGAAAGTAAAGAAAATAAGAAAGTTAGCTGGATAAATTTTTTCATACGATAATCACGTTTGTCCCCGTAAAACAGGATGGATGTTTAAAAAATTAGCTTATTTAACGTTAGCCATTTAATGATAAAAAAAAAATATTCACATCTGTGACGGAGCAAAAATAACCAAAGTCACAGATTAATTGGTGAATTAATAAATAAATTATTAAAAAAACACCAATTTAGTGCATTTATACGGCTAATTTCACAGAATGTCTAACAAAAAAGGAAAAAATTGTGATTATTGTATTTATTTTTTAAATATATAAAAAAAGACCGTAAATAAAATTATTTATTTACAGTCTTTTATACTACTTCAAAAATTCTATTTTAGAAAAATTTATTGGTTTCACTTAGAATCACCCGACTTTTTTTCTGCTTTTCCATCTATTTCTAAAATTCGTTCCATTACCTCTGAAAGTTGTTCTGCTCCTATCTTTTTAGAAATAATTTCTTTTTCACTATTTAGGATAAAAACTTGTGGGGTGGACCGAATATCGTAAATCTGTTTATATTTTGATTTCATAAAAGGGTCAATTGCATTGATCCATTTAATCATCCCTTTCTCTTTAATTGTTTCTGCACAAGCTGGCATTTCGTCGTAAGTTTTGGTGCAAATGGCAAAAACTTCTACGCCTCTATTTTTAAAATTCTCATAAAATTCCAACATTTTAGGCATAGATTTTTTACAGTGCCCACAATCTGGATCCCAAACAAATAGTACGGTATATGGAGCGTCTACTTCATGTAAAGAAATACTCCGCTTTGCCTTCCATCTTTGGTATTCATCTGCTGCGTCTGCAGCGGCTATGGTGCCTTCCAAATCTATTTCATACATCTTTAAATCTGGTGCTGTTTTACCAATTAAAATCGGTTTAAGTGTTTTTGCATTATCTGTGATTTTCTTTAATTGTTCTGCCTCTGTCCACGGAGCTAATCCTTTTGCATAATATTTTTCCGCAATATGTACATATACCGCATCCATTCCTACAATTTTAGAAGCTGCATAAGTATTTAAGAAATGAACCAGATAATACTTAAAGGTTTCATCCGCAGGTTTCACCTTCTCCAAAATAAAATCTATAGATTTTGCAATAGAATCAGGCGCTTGCACCGTTAGTTTATTTAAATAGTAGTCAATCCGCTGAAAAAGTATTGGACTTCTTACCAATCGCTCATCTCCTAAATTCAGGTTATCAAAATAATGTGCCTTATAATGCTTATATCTTTGTAATTGGATTTCCTTTTCAGTTCCCGTAAATTCGGGCATAGGCGTTTCCATTCCAGATTTAACCAAAGTAGCCGTCAAAGTACTAGATTGATTGGCTACAATATTTTTTTGATAAGCCTTAACAGAAGTATTTAAATCTTCTAACTGTTTTTGGATTTTAGCTTTATCTCCTGCGGAGGCTGTTTCCATTTGTTTTTTCAAACGGTCTGCTTCAGGCCGTTTTTTTCCTAGAAAAGCCATGTAATCGTAAAATAATTTATTATCCGAACTTCCCTCAATCTGCATATTCGCATTCGGAGATTTTGCATCTGTTTGAACAGAAAAATGTTGTTCCTGCTTATCAATTAATAGTTGAAAATACTGATTGTCTGGTGGCATTACGACCAAATAAACGCCTGCATCCAAAGCCTCTTCTCCTTGAAAAATAAATTTTCCATCCGAATTTGCCCTGACAGAATCTTTAATGTATTGTTTATCTCCATAGTGATACCCTAACATTAATAGTTCTTGGTCATAATTAGCTAGTTTAACTTCGATTTGATAACCTGCTTGTCCAAAAAGCGTAATACTGAAAAAAGTTAGGGTAAGTAAAAGTGAAAAGTATTGTCTATTCATTTTTATTTTAATTAAGGTAAAATAACTACTAGTGATTCAATGCTTAAATCTTTGACAAATAATTTAAGCACTACTCCACTACTTAAAGCTCAAATATCAATCCTTTATTATAAAAAGGAAACATTTCGCTATTTTATTAACGAATGTATAACTTTTTTAGTTGAAAAATGGTTATTTAATTTTTGTCCGCTAATTGGTATCTTTGGCGGTATCATTTAAAATAAAAATAATAATTACAAAAATGAATAAAATCGACTACCCATTATTTGTGCTATTTTGGTTCCTTATGTCCACAAGTGCTCTTTTCGGTCAAAGACAACCAATAGATTCTTCTCTAGTCATGGATTTTGAAAAATATGACCCTATCTCCACTTTAGTGGTGCCAGAAAATACCGTGACTAGTGCTAAATTTAAATTTTTAGACATTCATAGTCACCACTGGCGAATTAATGATGTCACTTATTTTGACAAACTATTCGCCGAAATGGATACTTTGAACATGGGGGCTTTGGTCAATTTAAGTGGTCGAGGTGGAAAGCGATTAAAAAATATGATGGACATCGTTAACCAACATCCACAAAAAGACCGTTTCATTGTTTTTACCAATATAGAATTAAGAAGTATAGATGACCCTGATTGGACAGAAAACACCGTTAAACAATTGGAATTTGATGTCGCGAATGGGGCTAGAGGTTTAAAAATTTACAAAAGTCAAGGCATGACTAATTTAGATTCTACCGGTAATAGAATTCGAATTGATGACCCTAGAATTGATGCGGTTTGGGCAAAATGTGGGGAACTTGGTATTCCCGTTTTAATTCACTCTGGTGATCCAGCCTCTTTTTGGAAACCTCACGATGAAACAAACGAACGATGGCTAGAATTGAAATTAAGACCTGGCAGAAAAAGAGACCCTAATAATTTTACTTTTGAACAGATTATCGGTGAACAACATCATATTTTCAAAAAGCATCCAACTACTACTTTTATCGCTGCACACATGGGCTGGTATCCCAATGATTTGAAGTATTTATCCACTTTAATGGATGCTATGCCGAATATGTATGTGGGAATCGGCGCAGTTATTGCCGAATTAGGTCGTCAGCCAAGAATGGCCAATTGGTTCTTTGAAAAATACCAAGATCGTATTCTTTTTGGTAAGGATTCTTACAAACCTAAAGAATTTCCTACTTATTTCCGCGTTTTGGAAACAGCAGATGAATATTTCCCATATTATAAAAAGTACCATGCCTACTGGCGAATGTATGGCTTAAATTTACCTGATAATATTTTAAAGAAAGTGTATTACCAAAATGCCTTAAAAATTATCCCAGGTTTAGATGCTAAATTATTCGAAGACTAAAAGAGGGTATTAAAGAGGATTAGAAGTTATTAGCTAATCTAAGTTGCGGAGCATTAAAAATGGTTATATTGTTTTATGGTTATATTGTTTTTTCGGGCTTTAAATAACTGATTTTGATACTATTGCCCCCTCAACAATATAACCATTTAGCCATATAACCATTGTCCGAAACTTGAGTTAGCTAATATTGTATAATAACTTTTAATAACTTTAAATAACCTCTAATAATTTCTAATCACCTCCAATAACTTTAAATAATTTCTATTTAATGCTTTTCGAAAATCACGAAATCGACCTAGATGCACTTCCTAAAATTGAAACAGGCAACTTTCAGCAATTAGATGAAAACTATCTAGTCGTACGCTATATTGGCAGCTTTATTTTTTTTATGATTATTGGGTTTGGATTAGTGATGGCCTATTTATTAACGGAGCTTTCGGATAACCTGAATCTATTTTGGGGTTTGGTGGCTGGTTGGATTATATGGGCAATTGCGTCTTTTATCTTAACTAGGATGAGTTATAAGATTAGAGGATACCAATTAAGGGACAAGGATTTAATCCATCGCCAAGGCGTCATTTTTAAAACAACGACGACCATTCCTTTTAACCGAGTACAACATTGCGAAGTTAGTCAAGGCGTCATTCAACGGATGTTTGATTTACATACGCTCCAAATTTTTACTGCTGGAGGTAGTAATAGCGACTTAGCCATTCCTGGTCTAAAGGCAGATACGGCTCAACGAATTAAAGATTTTATCATTAATAAAACGGTAGAATCAACGGAAAACGAAGCAACCAATGAAATTACTGATAACATCCCATCTATTCATCTTGACAGTGCAACTATAAATGGAGGAACAGCAACTGAATAATAATTTTTCCATCCCCAGACGGCAATCTCCTATTGCCATTTTCCTGATTGTTCAAAAATTAATTGAACAAATCATCAGGCAATTCTGGCCTATTCTTTTGGTCGTGGTCTTAAATAATTTTGATTTCCAAACCAAAAGCAGTGCCGCCAACGAAGACCCTTATCTTACCCGTATCCTCTTCTTTATTGGTGGTTTATCGGCATTAGGGTCTATTATAGCTTATTTTAAATTTTATTATTACATCAAAGATGATGAATTCATCATTGAAAAGGGGCTATTCAATAAAACGAAAATCAACTTACCTTTTGATAGAATCCAAACCATCAATTTTGAACAAAACCTAATCCATCAAGCCTTTAATGTGGTTAGCTTGGAAATAGATTCAGCAGGGTCTACTCAGAAAGAAATTTCCCTTCAAGCCATTCGCAGAAAAGAAGCGGAAGCTATTCGGGCATTTATTATGACTGAAAAGGCGAAATTAACACCCATTAATCCCGAAATCGAAACAATTGTACAGGAAGCGCAGGAAGAAAACGCAGCTTTATTAATGCAACTAAGCCCCTTTGATTTATTAAAAATAGGTATTAGTCAAAATCATATTCGTGGCTTAGGCATCATCATGGGATTTGGTTTTTGGATGTTCCAAACCTTAGAAGATTTTTTCCCTGATTATCAACGAGGCGATAATATTGCAGATTACTTTATAAAAGATTTAGGATTTGGGAATATCTTATATTTCAGTACCTATTTGATTGTTGCGCTGATTGTCTTCTCTGTTTTAATTTCCTTAGTGATGACGGTTTTCCAACATTTTGGCTTGGCTTTCTTTCGTTCAGAAGTTGGCTTTAAAGTTAGGTCTGGTTTATTTACAAAAAGGGAAGCCTCTGCGAATATTAATAAAATTCAGTTAATCCGCTGGGAAGATTCTATTTTAAAAAGGTTATTTGGTATTTTTCAATTGGGCTTATTCCAAGCTTCTAGTGCTGCGGTCAATACCCGTCAAGCGATTAGCGTTCCTGGTTGTTATGCCCATCAGATTAATACGGTGAGAGCCACCTATTTTCCAGCTGAACAAAACTTAAACTATAGTATACATGGCATTAGTCCGCTCATTATTGGCCGTAGAGTGCTGTATTTAGGAGGGATTCCTATGACTATTTTATTAATCAATGCTTATTTAAACCAAGCTATTCCCTTAGCAATTATGGCATTACTTTGGCCTGTTTTCATTTACTTTACAAGTAAAATTTTTCATAAAAACTGGAAATTCCATCTAAGTGAGGCAGGCATTTTAACAGAACATGGTATTCTAGGCACTCAGTTTACGCTATTAAAGTGGTATAAAGTTCAAGCCGTTAAAACTAAACAAAGTATCTACCAACGTAGACATGAGGTAGCAGATTTGTATTTTTATACAGCGGCTGGTTCGGTTAAAATTCCATATATTCCGCTTGAAAAAGCGCAAAAAATTACCAATTACGTATTATACAAAGTAGAAGTAGATAACCGTAGCTGGATGTAACACAGCTCTGTGAGCTGTGCCACGTATAACGCATATCCTATTTTCAGCTCACAGAGCTGTGTTACCTTATACCAACAAGTGGATAACCGTAGTTGGATGTAACACAGTTCTGTGAGCTGTGCCACGTATAACGCATATCATATTTTCACAGCTCACAGAGCTGTGTTACCTTATACCAACAAGTGGATAACCCTAGCTGGATGTAACACAGCTCTGTGAACTGTGCCACGTATAACGCATATCCTTTCACAGCTCACAGAGCTGTGTTACCTTATACCAACAAGTGGATAACCCTAGCTGGATGTAACACAGCTCTGTGAGCTGTGCCACGTATAACGCATATCCTTTCACAGCTCACAGAGCTGTGTTACCTTATACCAACTAATGAAAATCGTACTCATTGCTGATACTCATGGCACTCACCACGAAATAAAAATTCCCGATGGAGATATGATTATTCATGCAGGAGATATCACTGATTTTGGGACTAAAGAAGAAGTCATTGATTTTTTAGATTGGTTTGAAAAACTCAATCATCCTTACAAACTCTTTATTGGTGGTAATCACGACATTTATCTGGATGAAAATCCTGTAGATTTGCTAGAATTAATCCCATCCAATGTTACCTATTTAAATAATAGTGGAATAACCATCAACGGATTTAAAATTTGGGGTTCACCTACCACTCCAGATTTCACAGATTGGGCATTTGGTAAACATAGAAAAGAGATGGAATTGCATTGGAAATATTTACCTAAAGCCATTGATATTCTAATAACGCATACGCCACCTTTAGGAATTTTAGATGTATCTAGTCGTCACGTTTCTTTAGGTTGTGAATATTTACTGAAAAAAGTGCAGCTTTTAAAACCAAAATTTCACATTTTTGGACATATTCATGCCAGCTATGGATTGCTAAAATCGGAAGCAACTACCTTTGTTAATGCAGCTTCTATTCACTCCCAATTAGAGCCCATAAACGCGCCTATTGTTATTCATATCTAAAAGTCAACAAATGAAGTTTTTTAAATTATTTCTTTTGTTTTTACAACCTTTATCTAAACTCAGAACAGAAGCCTAAATTACTTAGATCCCTTCTTGCAACTTCCGCATTTGTTCCATAAAAGCGGGGCGTCTTCGGCGAGAAACTTCGATGTTCATGCCATCATCCATGACCAAATAACCGCCATCCCCTTTTACGAATTTTTGCATGTAATTTAAATTAATTACATGTCGCTTATGAACTCGATAAAAATTCATCGGTTCTAATAATTCTTCATACCATTTGATGGTTCGGGAAGCTGTAATCTTGCTACCATTTTTCAAATAAATATGGGTATAATTATCTTCTGCTTCTAGGCGCAATACATCTCGAATATGTACAAAATAGATACCATCTACTGCCGAAATACTTAATTTTTCAAAAGCATTGGGGTTATTATACACCTTAGAAAAAAGGTCGTATCTCTTTTGCGCTTCTTCGTTTTGTTCTGGTATTCTCTGAACAGCTTCTACCAATTCGTCCGCATCAATGGGTTTCATCACAAATCCAATGGAAGAATATTGGCAAGCTCTAATGGCATATTTCTCAAAAGCCGTCACAAAAATTAATTCAAAATTAACTTCTGGTAATTGATTTAAAGCTTCAAATATTAATCCATCTTGTAAGTGAATATCTAGGAAGGCAACATTCGGTTTTAAATCGGGTTTCTTGAACATCTTGACCGCTTGCGCCACGCTATTTGCTTCCGCAACAACTTTGACCTCTGGGCAATTCGCTTTTAATATATTTTTTAGATTGTTTAACCCTTCCACCTGGTCTTCTACAATAACTGCTCTTATCATTTGTGTAATTGTTTTGTCATAGAAGTTTAATTCATGCTTAGTAACGGCTAAAAAAATAAATAGGTTGTCTGGACGAGATTATTTTGCGTTTTATTTTTCTTTAAAAGAAGAAATGAACAAAAGAAGTACTCTGAGCTAACTAAATTATTTTTTGCCCTTTTTTAATTAATCACAAGCTAATCAACTTTTTAAAGTTGCGCAAATTTATTGACTGAAAAATAAAGCACACTTAGTATAATCTTCCTAAAATCGAGTAAAATTGCTTAATCCTAAAATGGTAAACTTTGAAGTTCACCGTTTATTTTAAGGACTATCAATCAATTAAAGGAATTTTAGCGGCATAAAATCGACCATCATTTTCCAAAATCACAGGCGTATCTGTCAACATTTTATACCTTGCCTTTAGATTTTTCAGCCCTATTCCTGTAGAAGTCCTATTCCCTCCTCTAAGTTGTAGATTATTTTCTACTTTTAAGTAGTTTTTTTCATTAGAAATAGAAATTTTCAAAGGCATTTCTTCTGAAATAATATTATGCTTAATGGCATTT
Organism: uncultured Saprospiraceae bacterium; assembly: GCA_937928615.1. Lineage (GTDB taxonomy): Bacteria > Bacteroidota > Bacteroidia > Chitinophagales > Saprospiraceae > JAFMDF01. The sequence goes on from CALFWI010000444.1 coordinate 12,046, forward strand.
TCTATCAATAATTGTAGCCCAAATGGAGGCAAATGTAGCGGTAATTTACTTTTGGCTATTCTAACTTGAATCTGTAAACTCTTGTCAAAACGCATTTTTTGTAAAAACAAATAAGACTTTATAAAATCCAACTCTTGCTCTAAAGGAATGGTCAATTCCTCATTCATTTCTAATAAGGTCCGAAAGACCTTAGAAAATTGTTTGGTAAATTTCACCGCTGTTTGAGGGCTTCTAGGAATTAGAGAAGACAGGATGTTCATACTATTGAACAAGAAATGCGGGTTAATTTGATTTTTTAGAATTTCATATTGTGATAAAATATGTTCTTTTTCCATTCTGGTCGTCTTAATCATCAACTGGCTATTCTCCAATTCTAAAGCTTTATTCCTTCCTCTTAAGGCATAGGTTTCCAAAGCTTTATCTAAGATTAAACGTAGTTCTTTTATGTTCCAAGGTTTGGTAATAAATTGACTAACTTTTCCTTTATTAATGGCATCAATAATAGATTGGACATCACTATAGCCCGTCAAAACCATCCGAATGATATCAGGGTATTTTTTACTAATCTGTTCAAATAATTCAACCCCTGTCATTTTGGGCATTCGCTGATCACTAATCACTAAATCTATCCTTTTCTTTGTGAGCATCGTCAAGGCTTCTTCCCCACTCTGCGCTGTATGGATTTCATAATAACGACGTAATACCGCTCGAAAGGCCGTTAAATTGTCTTGTTCATCATCCACATATAGTATGTGGTATTTCTTGTCCATGATTGCGTCTTTAAAGATTGCAGTTATTTATAATATACTTATTCCCCTTAACCGCTAAGATAGCATTTTTGGTTATGCCCACAAAGCAGTATTTAAATTAATCGCCTATATTTGCGCCCTCAATGGTTATTCAAATTATTACCAGACCTACATTATAATCAATAACATGAAAAAAGAGGAATTGAAACCCAAAAAAGTAAACGATTCAAGAACAATAATGACCGAAATGGTTATGCCTAATGATACCAATCCTTCTGGTAATTTAATGGGTGGAAACCTGATGCGTTGGATGGATATTGTTGCTTCTGTTGCAGCAGGAAAACATTGTGAATCTGAAGTCGTTACCGCTTCTGTGGACCATGTATCCTTCACCAAACCTATTTTTAAAGGGGATATTGTCACCCTGAAAAGTGCCATTACTAGAACCTTTAATTCTTCTTTAGAAGTCTATGTAGAAGTCTTTGCCGCCAATATGAAAGGCGGTAATAATAGAATGTGCAATCATGCCTATTTTACTTTTGTCGCCCTAACGGATGACTTAAAACAAACGAAGAAAGTGCCTAAAGTAATTCCTTTAACCAGAGAGGAGGAAAAATTATTTGAAGGAGCGGAAAGAAGAAGAGAATTGCGATTATTATTAAGTGGTCGGATGAAACCAGAAGAGGCAAAGGGCATTAAGGAATTTTTTAAAAACATATAAAGTTACCGTACCAATTTACTACAATTTATAGGCTACCACTTAGACATTTAGGCACATTTAGAAAAGGACTCTAAGTGGTAAAAAATAAGCGTAATTGTGTCTAATACTGAATGTTTACGATATAAAACTACCCTTTATTTAACCATTTCCGAAAAGCAGCTGTACGTCTTCTGCTAATTAACACCTCTTTATCCTGAAGATTTAAGGTCAATTGGGTGAGTCCTCCTAACCCAAAAGCCACATTTTTAATGGCTTTTTTAGCAATCAACTCTTTTCGATTGGCTCTAAAAAAATCCTGTCTATCTACTATCTTTTCTAAGTCTGCAAGCGATTCTTTTAAGATAATCTTTTGTTGTTCGTCGTCAATACCATAAATTATTCCTTCCTCAATATAAAATAACAAAAAAGAAGATTTTGGAATCGCTAATTTCTTTCCCTTAAACATCCCTTGTACAAAATCAGAAGGATTCACTGCTTCATTGGCTAATTGGGCTTTCTGTTTAAAGTAAAAAACTAGATAGACTAAGTTGATAAAAGCTACTAAAATAGCCCCGATTATAAAAGTAAAAAGAATACGCGTTGGAGTACTTTCATTTTGGTTCAGGATAGGTTCTATTAGATAAACAATAAAACTCTGAAATAAGAGGTAAATGGTTAAGGAAATACCTATTTGGCATACAATGCGAGTAGTCACTCCCTTTGACCAAGGAATTTTTTCATCTAAAAAACCAACAAAGGAATGAAAAATAAATAAACCAATTGCCACGTAAAAAGCATTGATGACAAAGGCAGAGAATGGAAATAAATAATTGGAAGGGGCTTGAAACCCATTTTCAATGATTTCTAAATGAGCTAACAACAAAGCGATAATGAAAATAAAAATTAGAACACTCCATTTATTAAAATTATTAATCGGTTTGGTTACCATTTAGCTATTATTTTACTACCGTTCGCCTTTTTTTAAGCTTATTGAAAGGTGACAAGTCATAAAACCCTACAATTTTGAATCATTCACAAATATAAATTAAAATTTACCACAATGATTCGACTTATTAATTTCTTAACTTTTCTGGTCTTCATTCTTTTTTACAATTGTAAAAGTATCACCCCTCCATTAACCATACCTACTGAGGACTTGGAATATTTACTGTCTGGAGAACAAGCAGGACAAATCTCCAAAAATCAATTAGTTGCTTATTGGGATAATAATGATACCGCTAATGCTTTTATCCAATATGATGTTACTGTTTATCGAATTACTTATAAATCAATTGACCTCGATGGGAAGGAAAATACGTTAAGTGGTGCTATCCTAGTGCCTGATATGACGGGTGTAAAATCTGTTGTGTCTGTTCAACATGCTACTTTTTTTGCAGAACAAGAAGCCCCCTCCGTTAATGATGGGTTTTCTGTAGTCAGTCGAAAGAGTATTTTTGCGGCCCATGGATATATCGTTTTTTTGCCAGATTACCATGGGTATGGTGTTGACCAAGCATCTATTCATCCATATCACCATGCGGAAAGTTTACAAACCGCATCAAGAGATATGCTTTTTGCTGGTTATGAATTTTTACAAAGCCAACAAATTGACTTTAATCAGCAATTATTTTTAGCCGGTTATTCCGAAGGAGCTTATGCCACTGCCGCCTTACAACAAGCATTAGAAAAAAGGACAGATTTACCTTTTAGCCTAACTGCTACCTCTCTTGGTTCGGGCGCCTACAATCTTAAAGCTACTTTTGAGTATTTCACTGCTGACATTACTCAATCCTTTGGTTGCACACCCTGCAATGCGTTTTTGCTACAATCCTTCAACGAGGTTTATACTATCGGACATCCACTTACGCATTATTTCCAATCACCCTATGCGAACCTAATTGAGGAAGGGCTTTTTTTAGGAGCTTATGATGCGGCAGGAATCGCTCAGCAGCTTCCAGCAGATGCTGCCCAATTATTCAACCCTGTTTTTATTCTAAATTACTATAATGGAGCAGAAACTGCTTGGGAAAATGCTTTAGACATCAATAGTATTCATCAGTGGCAACCCAATCACCCTACTTTAGTCACTCATAATCTGGAAGATAATGTAGCACCATTTTTCAATAGTGAAGCATTCGCTCAAAATAATCAGGCTAATCCGAATTTGGAATTTTATCCAGTTCCGCAAACCGACCATTTCTCAGGTATTTTACAATGGGGGATTCTGACTTTAGACTATTTTGATAAATTTTAGAAAGGAAAGGACTTCTTAAAAAAGAAAAACGCATGCTTTATGGGAGCATGATAAATTTGAAGAAATCAGGCTAAAAAACTCGTTTTTTTAGCCCAAAAGATAAATGCTCAACAAACGCTTAGGCATTTCTTCTACTATTCAAGAACAGAACTTGTGATTAATGAAGAAACAATATCAACATTAATCACAAGTTTTTTTAATTTCAATTATCCTACCATCTGATCAGCAGAAAAATGGAAACTTCCTTCAATAGCTGCATTCTCATCAGAATCAGCACCATGAACAGCGTTCTCGCCAATACTAGTTGCATATAAAGCTCTAATTGTGCCCGCCTCTGCGTCTGCTGGGTTGGTCGCACCAATTAGTTTTCTAAAATCTGCTACGGCATTGTCTTTTTCCAAAATAGCCGCTACAATCGGGCCACTAGACATAAATTCTACTAATTCGCCATAAAATGGGCGTTCTGCATGTACTGCATAAAATTTACCTGCCACACTTGGTGTCAAATGCGTTAATTTCATCGCAATAATCTTAAATCCAGCCTTATTGATTTGTGCTAAAATTGCACCAGTATGTCCTGCTTTTACAGCATCGGGCTTAATCATCGTGAAGGTTCTATTCGTAGCCATCGGGATATTATTTTTTAATTTAAATTAATGAATATTTATTACTTATTGAAAAACAATTCATTACAAAAAATACCATTCTGATTCAAGGTGCTTTCCATAAAAAGAATTACTGCTTTCTCAAAAGCGGTGCAAAAGTATAAAATCTAAAAACAAGATGCTTGAAAAATGTATTAATTTTTAAAATGATTGTACTTTTGCCCATTATCAGCCTTGTCTTAAGTTTTTAAAATAAGTTCCTTAAAATTTTAGGCCTTGATAAATCGGTTTCGAATCATCAATTATACCGATTTCCTTACAAAAAAACTTATCTCTGCTTGTTCAAGTCCATAAAAATTAGGAATTTCGCAGGCTGAAAAATATGCTCAAATGGAAGAAAAATTAGTCGAAGTCAAAAAGTTATTAGCTCATCCAAAAAAAATCGTGATTACTTCTCATCGTAATCCCGATGGGGATGCTATGGGGTCTAGCTTAGGTTTACAATTATTTTTAGACCAATTTGGTCATGATACGACGGTGGTCTTACCATCTGATTATCCAGATTTTGTAGCTTGGATGAAAGGGAGTGAGCGGATTCTAATTCACGATGATACGCCACAAGAAGCGGACAAAAAATTAAAAGCAGCCGATATTATCTTTGTTTTAGATTATAATGGTTTAGACAGAGTGGATAAAATGGGAGAAGTAATCGGAGCGTTAACCGATACGACTAAAATCATGATTGACCATCATTTATATCCTGATGACTTTTGTGATTTCACCTTCTCCGATACAAGTGCCAGCTCTACTTGTGAAATGATTTATGATTTTATTATTGGGCTTGAAGAGCAAGAAAAATTAACCATTCCTTTAGGAGAATGTCTTTACTCAGGTATTCTGACAGATACAGGCTCTTTTAAATATAGTACTTCTTCTAAATTATTTAGAGTGGTCGCTGGCTTAAAAGATATGGGGGTAGATGATACAGAATTACAAAACTTATTATTCAATAGTTTACCCGAAAAAAATCTTCGGTTGTTAGGGTATTGTTTGAATAACTGTATGGAAATTTTACCAGAATATAAAACAGGTATTATTTCTTTAACGAAAGAAGATTACGAACATTTTGACATTCAAAGAGGAGATACAGAAGGCATTGTTAATTATTTATTAATGATGAAGGAAATAAAATTGGCTGCGTTTATCACAGAACAACCAACAATTGTCAAAATATCGCTTCGGTCAAAAGGTGATTTTTCCGTTCAGGAAATTGCCAAAAGACATTTTAGAGGTGGCGGTCATAAAAATGCTTCTGGTGGAGCGTCTTTTAAAGGACTGCGATCTACCATTAATAAATTTAAACGGGTATTGCCTGATTATAAAGAAGCATTAAATCAGCTTTAATTGTTGATTTTAATTAAAATTAAACCTAGCAAAATGGGAAGGGAATTTTTTTCTTTCCCATTTTGATTTTTTCATCTTTCATAAAATTATTAATGAGATATTCATTATTTTTATTTGCTTTATGTTTCATCTGGGCTTGTAAAACAGAGAAAGCAAAAATGACTCCTTCTGGTTACCAATATATTCATCATGTCCAAACTAACGGACAAAAGCCACAAGTTGGAGAAGAGGCTGTATTTACAGTAGATATTAGAAATGATTCTATGGTTGTTAATTCGACTAGAGACCAAGGAAGACCTGCAAGAGTCTTAATTCCTGATGGTAGTCAACCTGCACGTTCTATTTCTCCAATTGTTGAAGCACTAACGCTAATGTCTGTTGGAGATAGTTTAACGGTCATGCAATCTGTTGATTCTTTTCCAAGAAAACCACCAGGTTTTGAAACGTCTAAGTTTGTCAACTATGACATCGTTTTAGAAAGCATTACGTCTAAAGAAGAAATCGAAAAGGAAAGAGCTGCACAATTAGCGAAAATGGAGGCTTCTAAATTACGAGAAGCAACAGTTGGCGAACAAACTCAAGGCATTTTAACAAAATATAAGGCGAATAGCTTAGAAAATGTAAAATCTACAGCTAGTGGCTTAAAATATTACATCATCGAAGAAGGAACAGGCAAACAAGTTACCAATGAAAGTATGGCTAGCGTTCATTATTATGGCGTTACGACGGATGGTAACATGTTTGATAATTCCTTTAAGGCTGGACGACCTTTCCCTGTCCCTGTAGGTCAAGGAAGAGTTATTAGAGGCTGGGATGAAGGATTGCAATTACTTAAAGGCGGAACAAAAGCGGTGCTATTCATTCCTGGTGAGTTAGGATATGGTGCAGCAGGTAGTCCTCCAAATATTGGCCCTAATGCAGAGTTGGTATTTTATGTGGAAATAACAGAGGTGAATTAAACGATGAGCTATAAATGATGAATGATGAATTTGTGAATTTATAATTTATTGTTCTTCATTCATCATTTAAAATAGATTATAACCAGATTATATCATTCGAGCAAAAGTGCTCATAAACCAGTATATCATGACTTCAGATCAATTAAAAGATTTGCAAGAAAGGTTGGGACTTTTGGGGAGGTATCTTTGACGTCGGGAACAGAAGATTACAAATAGAAGAGAAAGAACAAATCAGCCTTGACCCCGAATTTTGGAATGACCCTAAAAAGGCCGAAATAGTGATGAAAGAAATTAAAATTCACAAAGGTTGGGTTGGTAAGTATGAGACCGTTTCCACTGTTTTGGAAGAATTAGAAATCCTTAACGAGTTTCAGAAAGAAGGAGAAGCTACAGAAGAAGAAGTAACCCAACAACTCACGGAAGCTATCAAAGCGGTAGAGAATTTGGAATTTCGTTCTACGCTTAATAAAAAGGAGGATGAACTCAATTGTATTCTAGAAATTAATTCTGGTGCAGGCGGAACAGAATCCGATGATTGGTCTTCCATGCTATTGCGTATGTATAGGATGTGGGCCGACAAACAGGGTTTTAAAGTCAGCCAACTTAATCGAGTAGATGGTAGTGTTGCTGGGGTTAAATCTGTGGAGTTAGAAATCAAAGGTGATTTTGCTTATGGTTTATTAAAGGGAGAAAATGGCGTGCATAGGTTGGTTCGAGTGAGTCCTTTTAATTCTCAAGGAAAGCGGATGACTTCTTTTTCCTCTGTCTTTGTACAACCCATGGTCGACGATACGATTGAAATTATCGTTAATCCCGCAGATATTGAATGGGATACTTTTCGAGCTAGTGGTGCTGGTGGACAACACGTTAATAAAACAGAATCGGCCGTTAGGGTGCGTCATTTACCTACAGGATTGGTGGCTGAATGTCAAGAAGAACGTTCTCAACATTTAAACAGAGATAAAGCAATGACTATGTTAAAATCTCGACTTTATCAGTTAGAACTTCAGAAACAATTAGCCGAAAGAGATGCTGTAGAAGCAGAAAAAATGAAAAACGAATGGGGCTCTCAAATTCGTAGTTATGTATTAGATGACCGCTGGGTTAAAGATTTGCGAACCAATTATAAAGTACACAATCCAGACAAAGTACTCAATGGCGACTTAGATGACTTTATTAAAGCTTATTTAATGTCTGGAAAAGTAGATACTTAGGACAACATCTCTTAACAGAAGAGTCATCAATAAGTCTGATGGCAGCAAGTTGACAGATTTATAAAAAGAGGGTTTCTTTTGAAATCCTCTTTTTTTATTTGCTTCGGCGACAAAGCAAGAGCTAAAAAAATTGATTGTAAATTGCTCAGATTTAAGTTATAAAATGGTTAATACTCCTTTTTCTCAATCAAACAAACAATTATTGTAAATAGGTAAGCGTTTGACAATTGAACCAAAATATTATTCATGAGATTTATCGTTTTTTTAAGCTTTTTTTGTTGTTCTTTCGCTACGCTTTTTGCACAAGAAAAAGAAGATTTTTCGACGCTAGAAGCCAATTTAGTTCAATTGTCTACCCAATTTATTAAGGATAGTCTTCAAGAAAATAGAATTACCGCCGCTACTAAATTCGATGAAACATTACAGCTAAGTCTTCAACAAAAAGGGTCTTTTAATTATCCTTTTACAGGCTTGGAAACGGTCTCCATTTTATACCCCGCAGACAGTACTTTTCGAATTTTCACTTGGCAAGTATATGTAGATAAAAATGATTATCGATATGATGGTATTATTCAAATGAACCATCCAGACAATCAACTATTTTCTTTGGATGATCAATCTGCAGATATAGCAACTTATGACTTAGAATTCGATGTTCTTGGACCCAGTGATTGGTATGGAGCTATTTATTTTAACATACAAGAATATCCAACTCAAGAAGGGAATAAATATTTACTTTTTGGCTTTGATGGCTATGAATTCTTTAGTAAAAGAAAAATTGTAGAGGCTTTTTATTTTGACGAATCTGGGCAACCTGTATTTGGCGCACCCGCTTTCGCAAAAACTGCTGATGGCTATGAGGCATCTACTAAAAATCGACTTTATTTGGAATACTCCGCAGAAGTTGCTGCTAGAGTAAATTACGACCCTACCTTAGAAATGGTCATTTTAGATAATTTAGTTTCTATGCGTAGCCCATATAAAGGTGCGGGCAATGTTAATATTCCAGATGGTAGTTATATAGGTTATCAATTAAAGAACGGCGTTTGGGAACATGTAGAGAAGGTATTTAATCTTGTTTCTGAAAAACCACCTGCGCCACGTAGAGTTTTTAATGAAAAAAATACGCAGAAAGATATATTTGGGAAAGCTGCTAGAGGAAAAAAACGAGATAAAAAAACACCTTTAAGAAATTAAGGCTCCAATAAATTTAGGTAATAAACTTGAACTTGATACCTGCAAAAAATAGCCCTTCTCTGGAAAACAGAGAAGGGCTAAATATTTCCTTAAATCTATACAATTCTAAATAGTCTATTTTTTCTTTTAGACCACTCTACGTGTATTATTCAATATGCAACATTCTAGTTGTTTTAGTGTATTTTCCAGCGGAAACGGTATAGTAATATACACCAGTTCCTAAATCACTACGATTAAATTCATATTGATTGTATCCTTTAACAAAATCACTTTCTACGCTACTAATCGTTTTACCTAAATGGTCTTGAATCATGATAGTAGCCTTCATAGACTGAGGTAAATTGAAACTAATCGTCGTACTCAATTTAAATGGATTTGGAAAATTCTGATAAACAGCAAATTCATTGGTTGGAACTTGATTATCATAAATTAGCGGCTTTAATGCTTGGGCATCTTCCAGCTCACCTTGTCCATTTTCTAATCCATCTGTTGAGAATGGGGTTTCCTCATTCAAGTCTATTCGCATACCATCCAAATCTGGCCCTTCTGACGCGCCTACTTTAGGTACTTCAATATAAGTTTGCTTATCACAACCATTTGCGTCAAGAATATAAACAGAGTATAGTCCACTTGGTAAACTACTTAATACAATTGGCCCATTTGTAATTTGGGTCCGCATAACAGGACCAGATAAATCAACGGTATAAGGTGATCTACCCTCTTGGAAATAAACCTCTATCCAACCATTTCCTTCTTGTACTCCAGGATTAGCAAATAATTGGTAAGCTAAATTATTATCTACTCGTTGAATCTCTGTAGACTCCATAACAACACAACCATTTGCATCTGTTACGGTAATGTCATAAATACCTGGACAGGGTACTTCAAAAATGTAATTATAACCAGGACTAAAAGCAGTTGCTCCACCACCATGAGCGGTTGTCCAAGAGACGGTAAAGCCAGGTTTTCCACCAGAAATAATTACTTCAATTGATCCAGGTTTATGGCAAATTTCATGCGTTTTTTCTAAACGACAATGCAAATCATTTGTTCCTGCACCTACAGTAGCCTTTCCGCTAGTTGTGCAACCGTTCCCATCTATTACTACAATAGTATAATCACCAAATATTAGTGGAATAAAAGTAGTTCCGCCACTAGCAACAACACTACCAGACGCAGGTCCTGAATAAGAAATGGCATAACCAGGTTTTCCTCCATCAATCGTTACATAAACGCCAGCATTGCTCTCACAAATTTTAGGTTGTACTAAAATCTCACTAGATAAATTAGACCCATCATCTCCAATAATAATTACATCTGTAACAGAACAACCGTTTGCATCTACTACTACAACCTCATAATGACCTGCTGGTAAATCAGGTATATTTATAGTAGCAGCACCATTTCCTGTACCTGCAACAACAACTACGCCTGTTGCTGGTCCAGCATAATTAACTTGATAATTAGGCGTTCCTCCAGTAATGGAAATTCCCATACCACCCATTGTATTACATACTTGAGGATGAGAGGTCATTTCACAAATCATATTTGACCCCGTTTCCAGTACTGAAATTGATTCAGAAGCAGTACATCCTCGACTATCTGTTACCACAATCGTATAATAACCTGCTGGTAAATCCGTAATATTCCCTACCGCAGATCTATCGCCTGTCGTCGTAGCTATAATTGCTCCTGTTTTAGGCCCACTATAATCTACTCTATAAGTCGGTTCTCCTCCACTAATAGAAATACCGATTTCCCCTTTATTACCACATAATACGGGCGTTTGGGTAATAATACATGCTAAATCTGTTATAGAACCACCTACTGTAATAGATTCTGTAGCAGAACAACCTCGACTATCCGTTACCACAATCGTATAATAACCTGCTGGTAAATCTACAATACTTCCTGTCCCTTCCTTTGCAGCAGTCGTTGTTGCTATCACTGAACCTGTTCTTGGACCACTATAATCAATTCGATAGGTTGGCTCTCCCCCATTTATTGCTACGCCAATCTGGCCCATATTATCACATAAGACAGGGGTCTGCGTTACGATACATTTTAAATCTGTTACCGAGCCACCTACTGTGATTGATTCTGTAGCA
>CALFWI010000445.1 GCA_937928615.1 uncultured Saprospiraceae bacterium
AGAAAACCAAAAATAAAGGAGAATAAAGAAAAAGGGTAGAATAAATTATTCTTAGGTTTGCTTAGTAAGACGAAGTCATTTTCTGCGGAGCGATACATAAAATAAACCAGTTCTTCTTGTATTCGCTTGACATATTGACCGATTTCAGGTTTGTCTTCAAGTGTAAAATTAGGCGCATCTGCTTGCATGCCTTCTTCTATGACTTCTTTTCCATCTTTTATAATCGCATAATCATACTTGGTTAAATCAGACAAGCCCTTAAATTCTTGATGCGATAAGATATTTGTATATACCTTTGACCGTTTCCGCTTGGCTTTTTTGAATTCAAAAATTAATTGAGGGCTATGGCTGCCTGTCGCTAAATTAGGTAATTTCTTTAATAGTAGATAAGAATATTTACCAGTTGTATCTTGATCCAAATAGATATTTGCATGATTTTTTATAGGAGTGGCTTGGGTTAACTTTTTTTGCCAATCGATGATGCTAATAGAATCGGAAGCATTTATTTGATTTTTTCCGAATTCATTATAATAGTAAACTTGATATTCATAATTGGTATAAAGGTAATTCTGATTAAAATTTAAAGTGGCACAAAACGCATTTGTCTCGGATTCGTCTAGTAAACTTGCTGTTGAAATACTATTATTTTGGAAGGAACTGTCTAAGGCTATTTTAAAATTAATGATGGCTAATTCTGCTAAGGTGTCCTTTTCCTCTGCTAATTGTTGAGCAATAAAAATTTCTTTTTTAAGCTCCTTTTCTGTATTGTAATTATATAATAAACTAGAAGAAAAACCAGCAAAAAGTATTACCCAAAGCGATAACCAAACCAAACCAGGATTTGGAATGTCAATAAATAAGTCATAAAAAATAACAAAAATAAATCCTAATAATGCGGTGTAATGTAAAGGGATGGCTAAATCAATAAAATTAATGATTGGTAAAGCCAGAATAATAGCAACGCCTAGTGAAACCAATCGTTTTGGTCGCTCCAAATTTAATTTGTGGATAGTAATCATCATTCGATGACTAAAGACAAATTGGGTAAATAATAATAAAATGACCCCAAAAACGGCTATAATGCTATAATGATCAAGACTGAATACATTTTTAAAATCAAAGTCTATTCCTGAATTTAATACCAAACTTTTTAAAACACTAATTAATAATAATAGTGCTAAAACGACTGAAAGATAATTCATCGTAGTTAGAAAAAAACGTGTATTGGTAGACAAATTTACTGCGAAGTCTCTGTCTTTTGATTCTCTATGAATAAAAATTACTACCCAAAGCAATAATATAATATTTATTAATAAGTCTCCTACTGATACATTTGGATTGTCGAAAGAACGAGAGAATACTTGGAATTCTTGAAATTTAGTACTCCAATCCAAGCTAAGGTAGCGCAACCCAAAGACGGCGACTAGTAAAAATGCAGGACCTGCCCAAGGTTGGTTTTTATTGATTACTTTTTTGGCAATTTTATTAATCACAATTCCCAATAAAAGAAAAGCAATGGCATATAAGATTAGTAGCCACATTAATAAGCCTTTATCCTTAAATTCATCGACCACCTTTAAGTAAAAAAGAGAATTGCCGGCTTCTGATACAATTGGAAAATTGGTTGCTTGTGTACTAACATCAATGGCGTTAGGAATTGTGCCGTCTAGGCTAGCTTCAAAATGAGGGCGAAGATGTGCTAGACTTTTTGTATATTGCCACTTAATAGGTATCAGTGAAACCGCATATTGGTCAGGGCTATTTGAGTAAGGTAGCGACCATTTTTGAATAACAAAATAGCCGTTGGACAATTTTCTAAAAATAGGCGAGGTACTTTGCGCTATTGCTTTTAGTAGCTTTTTATCAGGAAAGGCAATAGTACTATTTGACCAGAAAACTAAGGAGTCTGCTTGATATAGGCATAGATTAAAATGGTTTTCGGATAATGATTCAATGGAATTAATAGACGTACTATCAACATTTGAAAATAATCCTGTGATAAAACCTTCATCTACTAACGTTTGATTTATTTTTTGCTCTTTTTGTTGTAGATTTTTTGTGATTTGTTGGGCATATTGCTTAACTAATTTATCTGTACTAAAGATAGTTTCCAAACCTTTTGCCATTAAAAACATGGCGAGTACACCAAAGAGAAGATAGTAGAATCGGTTGTTGAATTTCATGAAGGTGCCCTTTTTGCAAAGCTAAAGAAATATTTTTTTAAATATGTATTTCCTTGCTAATAAATGAGTTCGGTGTCATTATTGACCGATGGTTGTTTTGTACGGATAACTTGTTTTAATGGCACAAATATTAAACCAAATATCTCTTAATTTTGCTTTTAAATCAATATTTTAACTAAATGTACTTATATTTTCAGTAGCCTAGCACGAATAAAGATTAGAATATAGGTGAATAATTAATACTACGCTCCCAAAAAACTCCCCCAGCATTCACGAAACCTGTACGATAGAGTAGTGCTTATTATAAAAAAAATCGTGGAGTAAACTGTATGCCGTTTACGGAGAATCAAATAAAACCTAATATATATTATGAAAATTTTTGTAAAATGATTTGCCCAGTTTGTCAACATTCTCCTATTCCTTTTTTAGCAACAATTTGCCCAAGCTGTAATGCTAGTTTATTGGGTATTAAATTACTAGATGCTTTAGAAGAGCAATATGTGGAAACAGTTAAAGTGAAAGTTGCTTTAGAAGGAGAACTAATTCAAAAAAAAATTGAATATCAACAAGTATTAAAAAAGAAGAATAGCCGAATTAATTATTTACTTTTTTTGCTCTTTTTATTACCAATGTTCTATTATTTTTTTGGTCGCTCTGAACCTAAAACTATTACTGCACCAAACACTCAAATGACAGATACCCTTGATAGATATAAGCAAGAGCTTGCCGAAAAAGTATTAATTCTGGAAGACTTAAATCGACAATTAGTGACAATTCAGCATACGCAGCATGTTCGAGAAATTCAATATGTTGTTAAAAAAGGAGATAGATTATATGATTTGGGCATTTTGTTTTATAATGATACGACTGCTTGGTATCAAATAGCACTAGACAATAAAATCTATGATATTAAAGGTTTGCCAATTGGAGATACTTTGACTATCAAATATCGAGATTAAAAATCGAATTTACTTACAGTCCTGTACTAAAATATGATAAATAATGGTAAAAGAATTTCAACAACTTAGAAAACAGATGACGCAAATTTTGTTGGATAATCAAGCGCAACAACAAAAAATAAATAGCCTAGTTGATCAGCAAGAAAAAGAAAAAAAGGGTTTATTTCTAGAACTTATTAGGATAATTGAATTACTGGAAAAAAAAGAGAAAGCCCATATTAGAGCGCTTAAACTAGAAACTATTTCAAACCAAAACTTACCAGAGGCATATAACAATATTAAAAATGACTTAAGCGCATTATTAGCTAAATATGATGTTCATCCTCTTTCTGGAGAAGGCACATACAATCAAATTGAGGTTAACTCAAAAGAGGCTATAGTTTATCCAAAAACAAAATATAGTTATCATGGGAAGATACTTAATGATTAAATGTTAAGAAGAAAAATAATGAAACTTGAAGAGAAGTATTAGGATGATATTTTAAATTAATGCCTAATATTTTTACTTGAAAATCAAGGAAATATCCTGCTTTTTAAAACCCTCATAAAAGCAAATTATCTTTTTGTCACCTCCCTATTGACGTTGCTCACCTTTTAAGAATTAGACTACTTTTTTTCTTCATAAAAGTGGTATTATTGTGTCATTTCTAGTTCTATTACCTATATACACGATACTAATTTTTACAAATCATTCTATGACTACGTATTGCTTTTTGGTTCAATTTAAACCAAAAGAATGGTAGTTTTTTGCTTTAGTCAAAAAAAATAAGGGCTTATTTATGCAGTCAGGACATGTATTATATATTGAGGGTCGAGCAGCAACAACACACGATGTAACAGCAGTTTTAGAAGATTTGAATTGTGCCATCTTTATGGTAGATAATGTTAATCAAGCACAGCAATTGATTAGGCAACAAACTATTGATTTAGTGGTGTTAAATATAGAACAAACGAAAAGTACCCACCTGTTAGAATTTGTTTATGAACTTAAAGAAGCAAATTTGCCCATTATCTTTTTAGCTTTTAATCAAGATATGGAATTATATGAACAAGCTAAACGAGCTGATTTATTGGCTTACCTTGTTTCTCCTGTAGATATGCTTACTCTAAGGAGTATTGTGGAAAATAATTTGAAAAAGAAACTAACGCTATCTCAGAAAGAGGACGATTTGATGGCTAACAATTATGTGGATGGCGTCTTATTTATTAAGGTGAACCAACTTTTACAAAAGGTAGAAATTAAAGATATTACGCATATTCGTTCGGAAGGTAATTATTGCATGATTTTTACTTCAGAAAAAAAATATGCTATTAAAATATCTATGATACGATTGTATCATAATCTTTCAGGTAAAGGTTTTATTCAAGCTCATAAAAGCTTTTTGGTTCAGTTAAATAAAATTGATAATATAGATATATCAAGTAATGAAGTGTTAATAGGACAACTCAGAATCCCACTTGGAAGAAAATATAAACAAGAATTATTGACTTACCTTAATTTATTTTAATTAAATAAATTAACCATGTATAAAACATTGATGAATAATATTTTATTTAAATAATCTTAAGTGTTTTTATATATGTAATAATTGTTTGGTAAAAATCTCTTTTGCTTAACAATTATTCTAAACCTTGATTGTAATACCTAATTCCGTTACTTTTGTAATCGACCTACAAAATTATCAATGGATATTTTGATATTCGACCTTACTTTTAATCTACCCATCCACATATCTACTAATCAACTGTAAATGATAAAAAATTAGCAACAACTAAATCTTACTATTAAGTAATTTTTTAGCTGCTTTTTGTGGTGGATTAAATAAGGAATAATTCAAAAAAAATTGATATTGTAGCCGTTAATAAAATTGATATACACAACCCCAAAGACTAGATCTTTTCTATTGTCTATCAAATAAACTCAAAAAAGGATTTTACATGAGACAACTTAAGATTACTAAGTCTATTACTAATCGCGAGAGCCAATCTTTAGAGAAGTATTTACAAGAAATCGGAAAAGTTGATTTACTGACGCCAGAAGAAGAAGTTGAGTTAGCTAAACGTATTAAATCTGGAGATCAAGCGGCCCTAGAGAAATTAACAAAGGCAAATCTGAGATTCGTTGTATCCGTTGCCAAACAATATCAAAATCAAGGGCTTTCATTGAGTGATTTAATTAATGAGGGTAATTTAGGCTTAATCAAAGCGGCGCAGAGATTTGACGAAACTAGAGGTTTCAAATTTATATCTTATGCGGTATGGTGGATTCGGCAATCTATTTTGCAGGCTTTAGCTGAGCAATCTAGAATTGTAAGACTACCACTTAATAAAGTAGGATCACTAAATAAAATTAATAAAGCATTTTCTGAATTAGAACAGGCTTTTGAAAGAGAGCCTTCTGCAGAGGAATTAGCAGAACAATTGGAAATACCTACAGAAGAAGTTGAAACAACCCTTGGCGTTGCTGCTCGACATGTCTCTATGGATGCTCCTTTTGTAACAGGAGAAGATAATTCTCTTTTGGACGTTCTTGAAAATGGAACGACTGGTAATACCGATAAGGAATTAGAATACAAGCAGTCGCTCAGAAAAGAAATTGAACGTTCACTAAGTACTTTGACAGAAAGACAGTGCGATGTGATTAAGCTTTATTTTGGAATTGGTGTCGAACACCCAATGTCTTTAGAAGATATTGGAGACAAGTTTGGACTAACTAGAGAAAGAGTACGGCAAATAAAAGATAAAGCAATTAATAAATTAAGGTCTGCTTCTCGAAGTAAATTATTGCGAAATTATCTTGGCGCATAAAGTATTTATGTGTCGATAAATCAAATAGAAAAAACTCTTTGGTTTAAAATCCTAGCATAAATATTTAAAAATAAAAAGGGTAACTTTGATATCAAAGCTGCCCTTTTTATTTTTGCTAACTGCTAACTGCTAACTGCTAACTGCTAACCATGTTTTTTAGCCAATTCTTGCATCACTTCAGTTAAGACCTTTACACTTTTCCGAGGCATAGCATTATAGATAGATGCTCTAAATCCACCAACTGAACGGTGTCCTTTTACACCTACACAACCTGCTTCAGCACACATTGCTAAAAATTCAGCTTCCAGTTCAGGTTTTTCTAATAAGAACGTAACATTCATCAATGAACGGTCTTTTTTAGCAGCCGAACCTTTAAATAAAGGATTACTGTCTATTTCTCTGTATAATAAACCACCTTTTGATTTATTTTTCTTGGCCATTTCTGCTACACCGCCTTTAGATTTAATCCATCGCATTGTTAGCATCGACACATAAATAGGAAAAGCTGGAGGAGTATTGAAGGTAGACCCTTTAGCGATATGCGTGTTATAATCCAACATAGTTGGAATCGCTCTATCTACTTTATTTAATAAATCCTTTCTAATAATAACCAAAGTGACACCTGCTGGTCCTAAATTTTTCTGAGCCCCTGCATAAATCATCCCAAAACGACTAATATCAAGTGGGCGACTGAAAATGTCAGAAGACATGTCACAAACGAAAGGTACCTCTGTGTCGGGCCACCAATTATATTGGGTGCCGAAAATGGTATTATTGCTAGTTAAATGTAAATAAGTTGAATCTGTAGGTACTTTATACCTTTTTGGAATATAATTATAATTTTTGTCTTTAGAAGAGGCAATGACTTCTACATTTCCAAAATGCTTTGCTTCTTTAACGGCTTTAGTAGACCAAGCACCTGTATCAACGTAAGAAGCTTTTCCGTCTGAAGCCAATAAATTCATGGCAGACATATAGAATTGTGAACTTGCTCCACCTGTCAAAAATAAAACGGCATAATCATCATTAATGCCTAATAATTCTCTTGTTAAAGCTTCTGCTTCTTCCATGACAGCGGAAAAATCGGCACTTCTATGAGAAATTTCTAGAATAGATAAACCACTATCATTGAAGTTTATCGCTGCTTTACTTGCTTGTCGCATAACCTCCTTCGGTAGGATAGCAGGCCCTGCATAAAAATTATGTTTTTTCATTTTAAACGATTGTTATTTAAGAGTATCTTTTATAAGATAATTATTTTACAAGTTGGTTAAGTTGGTAGGTTGGTTGGTATTTTTGAACTCCGTTTTTATTGTTTTGATTCAAAGAAGGCACAAATGTATGGTATTTACTAGAAGCATGCTAGATGGTGTATTAAATAATTATTGATAATTTTATTATTTAATAAAAAATGGGCTAGGTAAGTTTGCTTAGGGGGGCTTGCTAACTATAGAGTGTCAGATTAAAAACTGCTAATTATCTGTAAGGATATTAAATCCGTTGGAGACATATTTCTTTAAAACCGAACGGATTAGGCTTCCCAACGGATTTAGATGTTGACTTATCCTTTTTATATGATTGATTTTTTAGCTGAGTATCTATAATTGATAACTTGATTGCTTTATTATATATAAGTAATGATAACAGATACTAAAATTAAACTAAATATTTTCTTATAGAAATAATTTGGACAACTAGTTCTTTATATTATCCATCACTTGAATTAATTCTTTTTTCGCTCCTTTTTCCTTTTTTTTGTTGTACTGCCAATTTTTTATATTAGCTGTAATTTGAGTTGGTTCTTTTTTTTTCGTTTCAATTTTTCCATAAAAATCAATAGCAGAGGGTTTTCTTTGAAAGAAAAATTTATAAACACGTTTTAAATCAAACCATAGGAAAAAAGTTTGTTTTTTCAGAATCTCTGAAGTGTTAATTAAGGTATGATTATCAAAAAAGGTATTTCTTGCCTTTTTGATAAGGCTATAATCATTTAATAATGTCTCTTTAAGAGATTGAAATAAGATTTTAAAATATTTAAGCCTCAAAAAAATTAAACTAACTACTAATAATGCTACTAATCGAATGAATAGGAAAGGAACATTTAAAATGATTATAGGAAGCGGCATTAGTTTAAAATAACTATATAAGATATGCTTTTGTATCTTTAAAGAATAATCATAATTAAAAATTTTTTTAATAGATTGCCCCATTTTATGATGAACAATGGCTGTTGGTTCATACCAACATTTATAGCCTGTTATTACCGCTCTGATTCCAAATTCAGCATCTTCATAACCTGTATTAAAATGCTCATCAAAAATGCCAATGTTTTTTAGCATTTGAGTAGAGTATAATGCAACACCAGCACTCGCTCCCATATTTTCAAATCCCTCTGTGTAGTTAGTTACTGATTCTCCATGTCCAATAGGTAATATCTCTCCTGTACTCAACATAAGATGTCCAGCACTATCCATTTTATATGGTTCATAAAAATCTACCATTTTACTAGAAACTACAGCCGCTTGATTGGTTTGGGCTGATTGAACAAGATTTTCTAACCAATTCTTAGTTGGTACAGTATCATTGTTTAATAAGATAACATATTCATAAGCTTCATTAGGTAGAATGTATTTTGATAAGATGCTATTATTACCTTGGGTAAAACCTAGATTGTCCTGATTGAAAATAAATTGAACCTTAGGATTTGTCTCATATTTTCTTTTTAATTTTTTTGGACTGTCATCGTCAGAACCGTTATCTACGAGATAAATCTTGAAATTTTTAAGAGTTTGCTTCATTAGTGCATCTAAACAAGCTTCTGTATCCTCAAAACCATTCCAATTCAATATAATTATAGGTACTTCTATCATGTTTATTAGAAAATTAAAATATATTATTAGGAGTGAAATCCATGAAAATTTAATAATAGCGGATGCTATTGATTAAATTCCTTACTTAATAAAGTAACATAATACTATTATGAATATGAAGGAATGATAGTCTTTTTACTTTTTTGTGCAAAAGTACTGTTTTTATAATAAATTTATTTGAATGTATCATAGATTGATGGTAATTCAAAATGGTAGACCTAGCGACTAGTTTTTTAGACATTGCCTTCTATTATTGAATACTAGATTTTTTGATAATAGTTAAATAATTAGCTAAAAAAAATTAATAATGTAAAAAAATAAGTCAATATCTAAATCTGCTGAATCTTAAAGAAATATATCCCCAACGGATAATTATTGTCTAGCTTGTCAAATCCGTGGCCTTCATTCATCCGTGGTGTTTTTTTCTACCCAGAGATGAATGAATACGACGGATGATTATCAACTTTTTACCCGACTATCTAATATTGAATAACTATTTAACTACCGTTCTGTGATGCATTCAATTTATTTTAAATGCAACAAAGAAGCCAATGTTTTAAAATTGGAGGTGTTGGGTTATTAATTTAGAAAATATATTGTTTGCCTTAATTATTGTACTATAAATTTTCAATAACCTACTTAATATAATATGTATGCTGATTATATAGATTAAGTAGTATACGAAGTTTTCAAATTAGACTTGATTCAACAGCGGATTCAACAAATTTTACAAGTAGTGTATGCCATTTATCAATGCTTTAGTGCATATGACTTCTAAAATATCGTTCAATCCTGTCTACTTTGTATTGAATCAAGTCTTCTCTAGCAATTTTTATAAAACTTTGTACAATCCTTATTTATATAGTTAAATACACTAAGACATATTATATATATAGTGTATAATATAGATATGTATCAAATCATTATTTGTTTATTACGCTTATCTTATTCATTAAATCAGTTGCTATTCTGTTTACTAACTTGATAATCAATTGTTTAGCTTTGTTGTATTTATTATTTAAAAAAAACATTAAAAAAATTCGGTTTAGCCCTTGTACAAACTGTAAAAAGAATATACTTTTGCGCTCGCTTAGGAAGCTAAGCAAAATCGGCAAAAAAGTTGATTTAAAAGATTGAAAAAAAAGATAATTTATTTTGCATTAAAATTTGGTTTTAAGAAAAAATAAATATACTTTTGCACCCGCTTAGAAAGCTAAGCATTTAAAGGGTAAAAAAAGGCTTAAAAAAACTTCAAAAATAAATTAAATTTTTT
>CALFWI010000446.1 GCA_937928615.1 uncultured Saprospiraceae bacterium
ATGCAGGATTTACAAGATGAACGAGCGAACCCGCAGGGTGAATGTCCTGTATGAACCAACACCGTTTGTGAACCGCTTGCGGATAGGAAGACTAAGCGAACGAACCGAAAAGCGGATGTGAGTGTTTAACTTAGAGGGCTATAAAATAATTAAGTTGGCTTAGAATTATTCAAGATTAATAGGCTTCTACTATCCCTTAATTTTTCATCCCTTCAATTCTTATTTTAACATAAAACCTCACCTACTAAAAGCGAAAATTCGCAAATTTTGATAAATTCACCTAAAATATAAGCATAATTGATACTTCCCAATAAATATGGGGTAATTAGAATGTAAAAATTTAAACAAGGGTTAATGTATTGAAAATCAATGAATTAAATTCTAGGTCAGTTTGAAAATTGAAAATTGAAAATTGAAAATTGAAAATTGAAAAAAAATAAGTGCTAGCTAGTTAGATCATCATGTCCAAAATTTCCTTATTTTTCCCCCATGAATCTCACGCATCAGAATAGTAAAATCATCTTTGGATTGAAAGTCAAACAATTACGCATTGAACAAGGGTTGTCCTTTGCGAAATTGTCGAAGACTGCAGGCATGTCTGTTTCTTACCTAAATGAAATAGAAAAAGGAAAGAAATCCCCCAAAATGGATAAGGTGCAAACCTTAGCTGCTGCTTTGGGAACCACCTATGATGAATTGGTTTCGCCGATCTTGAAGGGGAAATTAGCGGCATTAGGAGAGCTCTTACATTCTAATTTTTTGAATGAATTGCCCTTGGATTTATTTGGGATAGAGTTATCCAAAGTAGTCGATATTATCGCTAATTCACCATCTAGAGTAGGGGCCTTTATTTCTACTTTGGTAGAGCTGTCTAGAAATTTTGAATTTAAGGAAGAGAATTTTTACTTCAATGCTGTTCGAGCTTATCAAGAATTACATTATAATTATTTTGAGGATATTGAAAAATCGATTGAGAAATTCATTAAAACTTATAAATTACCAACGACTAGGGCAGTGCCTGTTAATTTATTAGCGAGTATTTTAAAAAAGCATTTTGGCTATCATATTGTAGAGAATGACTTAGCAGATTACCCTGAATTAGCACATTTACGGTCGATATTTATTCCTAAAAAGAAAAAATTAATCTTAAATCCACAATTGAATGAAAAGCAAAAGGCCTTGCAGTTGGGGAAGGAATTGGCTTATAATTATTTGAAATTAAAAGAACGAATCAATACTTCCTCTTTTCTGAAAATCAATAATTTTCAGATTGTGTTGAATAATTATATTGCTGGCTATTTTGCCGTAGGCTTACTGGTGAATCAGGAATCTTTTAAGAAGGATTTGCAATATTTTTTTGAGCAACCTAATTGGGATAAATCGTATTTATTACAATTATTACTGAAATACGATGTCTCGCCAGAAGTACTATTTCAACGATTTAATATTTTGCCGCATCATTTTGACATGCCTAAGATGTTTTTCATGCGCATGATTCATGATCTCGCTACTGATACTTTTCACATTGATAAAGAATTACACCTCAATAGGCAGCATGAACCACATGCCAATAGCTTAGATGAACATTATTGTCGGCGTTGGTTGTCGATTAGTCAACTTAAAAACCTGACGACGAATGGCAAAACGTCTGGACAAGTAGAAGTTGGTTTGCAGTTGTCAAAGTATACAGAAACAGAGGATGAATACATCTGTTTTACCATTGCTAGACCTGCTTATTTCCCCTCTAAGAATAATGTAAGTGTAACAATCGGTTTATTAGCGGATACCGAATTAAAAGAAAAGATGAAATTTTTGGCGGACCCTAATATTCCTAGAAAAAGAGTGAGTGTGACTTGTGAAAGATGCCCAATTACGGATTGTCAGGAAAGAATATTGCCTCCGACTGCCATTGAAAAGCGAGAGCATAAATTTAAAATGGAAGCGGCTTTGGATAGGTTGATGAAGTCTTAGAAAAGAGGTCAGAGGTCATACCGTTATCTTCGATAACTGTCAGAAGTCAGATTTGATTGATATAAATAGCTGAATTTCAGAATTTTAATCCTTGATTATCTGACTTCTGACAATCAATGAAATTGATGGTCTGACTTCTGACTTCTTTATTAATTACTCAACATCACAGGCATTACCAACATCAATATCTCGATATTTTCTATTTCTTCTAATGGTAATAAAATGCCTGCCCTAGTTGGGCCAGATAATTGAATTTTTACCTCATCAGATTCTAAGACGCCTAACATTTCTGCTAAGAACTTGGCATTGAATCCAATATTCATTGGGTCGCCATTGAATGTACAAGTTAATTGTTCCGTTGCTTCATTAGAAAAATCTAAATCTTGTGCAGAAACAGTTAAACTACCATCTTGAATATTTAAAATAACTTGATTGGTTGTTTTATTCGCATAAATGGCAATCCGTTTCAAAGAACTTTGGAAATCGGACCGATTGACGACTAACTCATTTGGATTATCTACAGGAATTACTGCATTATAATCAGGATAACGAGCATCTATCAAACGGCAAACCATTTTGATATTATCGAACGCAAAAAATGCATTGGCCTTATTAAAGGAAACGGTCACCTCTCCATCACCCGGTAAGGCGTTTTTTAATAAATTTAAGGCTTTTTTAGGCACAATAAAAGTCGTAGAAATTTCACTTTTTAAATTATTAAAAGTGTATTTGACTAATTTATGTGCATCTGTAGCAACGAGTACTACTTTATTGAAATCTACTTGAAAATAGACGCCTGTCATGGCAGGTCTTAATTCGTCATTACTAGTTGCAAATAGCGATTTAGTAATTCCCTGTGCTAAAACAGGCGCGCCAATTACCAAAGAATCTGTACCGTCGGCATCAGGAATTCTTGGAAAATCTGTCCCATTTTCTCCCGCTAATTTATATTTTCCATAAGCAGAGGTGATTTCTATTGCAAAAGATTCTTCATCTATGGCAAAAGTAATTGGCTGCTGTGGTAATGCTTTTAGCGTGTCTAAAAGAATCCTTGCTGGAATAGCTACCGTACCATTAGTATCTGCCATCACTTCCACTTTGGTTACAATCGTTGTTTCCAAATCAGTGGCCGTTATGGTGAGTTGATCATCATTAATGGTAAACAGGAAATCTTCTAGAATAGGTAGGACTGGATTCGACCCAATTGCGCCTCCTGCAATTTGTAGTTGGGCTAATAATTCAGAAGAAGAGATACTGAACTTCATAGTCGATTGGTTTATTAGTGAAATAGTTCTTTCTTTACAATATAAGCTTTCTCAAGGTACTCGAACCATATTATTCTCCGTTTTGATATAGCTTCTTAAAATAGCGTATCAAGCATTTAGAAAATGTTAAATACGAGTGACAACAAAAGTACAATCTATTATCAACTTTTGAGATATAAAGAAATTAACATAATGTGGATAACTTTTTGAGACTGTTGGTAACTAGCGTCAGTGCCATGTATGGAAGCGCATGTTTTATTGCTTTTTTGCTTGTAATAGATTGATTATGATAAAATTATAAATTGTTTTGCTAGGTGTTTGAATAAGCATTATTATGACGAAATAGCAATTATAAACCTTAATAACTTTAATTTTAAAGAGTTATTCTTCATTAAGAAGGATAAAAAATCAGTGCTGCGTTTTTTTAATTGAATTCTTTTTATTACGTGTTAAGAACCTATAGGAAAAAGAATTCTACAAAACTCAAATGCGGCAGTTGTTTTTTGTCCATAGATTTGTACGCTTTGAGAAGTGCCTCTATGAAATTCAGACAGGGGGCTAAGATGTTTTGAGAGTGATATTTGTTAAAGGGTAAGTACTAGGATAAAATTAAGCGGGTAATAATTGCTGAATTGTTATATTATTAAATTGTTGTTCACCAATATGTTACGGTAACAATAAAACAATCCTAACAATATAACAATTTTGTCCTAGTACTTAACAAGTTTAATACTTAGATAAAATGGTCAATAGAAAAATAGCGCCACCGATTAAGCGGATTGAAAAATTGCATTTGCCAAAGCCTCGAAAAATGCGACTCTCTAATGGCTTGAGGGTACATATTATTGATATGGGGACACAAGATGTCTTAAAATTGCAATTGGTATTTAGGTCTGGGCGTCCTTTTGAAAAAAAGAAATTAATCGCTAAAACAACGTCTCGATTATTGAGAGAGGGGACGGCTAATTTTTCTTCTGGAGCTATTGCAGAGCAAATAGATTTTTATGGGGCTACTTTAAGTACGCCAACGAATTTAGATAATTCGAACCTCGTTTTTTATACCTTGAGTAAGCACTTTGAGACCTTGCTTCCTTTGGTTACCGAATTATTGACCGCACCCACTTTTCCTGAAGAAGAGCTAAGGGCTTATATAGATAATACCAAGCGAAGATTACAAGTAGATTTGACAAAAAACGATATCGTTGCTTATCGCAAGGTAACAGAATTCATTTTTGGGAAGCATCATCCTTATGGCTATAATAGTGACAATCGGGCTTACGATAACGTCAAAAGAGCAGATTTGGTTCAACATTTTAATAAGCACTACAATGCCAAGAATTGTGAATTATTTATCAGCGGTAGGGTAACGGATGAAGTGATTCGTTTATTAGACCAATCTATTGGACAGTTACCGGTAGGAAGAAAAAGTCGTTTGCCTAAATTTAAACTAACGGAAGAAATACCTGAAAAACGACATATTTCCATTCCTAATTCTATGCAAACTGCTATTAGAGTTGGGAAGCGTATAATTGGTCGAAACCATCCAGATTTTGCTGGATTTACCGTATTAAATACGATTTTGGGTGGTTATTTTGGTTCTAGATTAATGATGAATATTCGAGAAGACAAGGGCTATACCTATAATATTTATTCTACTCAAGATACGATGTTGCACGACGCTTGTTTTTATGTATCGACCGAAGTAGGCAACGAATTTACCGCAGCGGCAACTAAAGAAATTTATAAGGAAATAGACCTACTTTGTACAGATTTAGTACCAGAAAAAGAATTGGAAATGGTGCGTAATTATATGTTGGGGAATATGCTGAATATGGTAGATGGCCCTTTTCATGTGGCAGATGTGATTAAGACCATGGTGTTGAATGATATCCCTTATGAGACTTTTGATACTTTAATTAGTACGGTTAATACTATTTCAGCGCAAGAATTGAGAGATTTGGCGCAGAAATATTTATATCAACAAGAGATGTGGGAAGTGACGGCTGGGTGATTTGAAATGGTTTAACAAAACTTTAGGAAATTCGCTGATATTAAAAACTTGACTTTTTTTTTATTTTTGAATATTTTCCCTGTGATAGATAATTTGCTGTAGCTTAGTCGCTCAGCCTGAGTTACTTAGTTTGATTTTACTTAGGTTAGAAGTCTACCCTACAGCTATCCAAAATTTTAAGAACATGAACAGAAAATTACTCTTTTTATTTCTATTCTTACCTATTTTGGGAACTGCCCAAATCTCTGACAAACAGCAGCAAGAACTAACTGCTTTAAATAACTATCTGCATTTTGCTAATGAAAGTACGCATGGTTTATTGACGGCACATCGCTTATTAGAAACCTTTAATCAGAAAGTTAATAAATATGTTGATTTAGAAAGTAAACAACTCAATTTTTATAGCAACGCTGATTTACCTGCCGACATTTTTCAAGACCCAGAGCATTGGTTTTATGATGTTTCGCCTTATACTTGGTATGACCGCTCAATGGAGGATGGAAAAGTACTACCGCCAACAACAGCGGGACAATTGCGTAAGGAAATGGATAAAATGAGGAGAATTATTAAGCGAGTGAATGCCATCCGTTTTGATTTAGAAGGCTTAACAAAAGAAGAAGATTTAAAAGAAAAAAGGAATTTAGCCCAAATTTACAATACTTTAGAAGAGGTGGTTACGCTATACGATGATTATAATGTTGCTAAAAAGCGCTTAAAAAGGACGATTCAAAAAAGATATGCGGCTTTGGATATTGCGAATGAAAATAAAGAGGTCGGAAATATTATTGCTATTCACGAAAATATTAGGGCTTTTCTGGAAGGTGTTCGTGCAGAAGATAGTAATAATTTGACTGCCTTAGTGCAACATTTAAAAAACAATTTGACAACTGCGAAAAGTTTTAATATTACCGATCGAAGTTATTTAAATGTTTTAGAAAAATCAGAAGCCTTTGCAGCGGTTGCACAAAAATATGTGGGCGATGCAGGATTTCCGATAACCTATAATTTATACGGTCGAGCCTATTATTATTATAACATGGAGATGGTGGCTAAATTTAATCGTTATGGTTCTGGTTTGGTGAAAGATTTAAATGAATGGGTCGCTAGTAAAAATTACCCAGTTTTGGTACAATTGGAAGAACCGCATTTTTTTAAAGTCATTTACCCCAAAAAAGAAGTACCCAAATTAGAAACAGTAGAAACGATTAAGCCAAAAAGTCTGCCGGGAGGAGACGCCCCTACAGTAGCAGCTGTAAATATTAAAACGCCAAGAGCGATTCCAAAAAAAGAAGTGCCCCAAAAAGTAGCAGAACCAGTAGTTACGCCTACCCCAGAAGAGGAATCAAAAGATTTCGATGAACGGGTGAATGTTATCAAACAACAGCAAATAAATGTAGGCCCTGGTAGCATTACGATTGGCATTTATGATCATCAATTGGCAGATGGAGATATTATTTCTTTAAATTATAATGGTCACTGGATTTTAAAAAATTACCAACTTCGTCGGGTAGCTAGAAAAATGACTTTACCATTAAAACCTGGTAATGAAAATTATTTGATTTTACACGCAGAGAACTTAGGGGCCAAGCCTCCGAATACGGTTACCTTATCTTATACTTATAATGGAGAGAAAAAGCGTATTGTCATGGAATCTGATTTAGACGAAAGTGAGATGATAAAAATTAATGTACAGCAATAAAATTTGATTTCACGAGCTATAGCGTTTCCTGAAATTAGTAGGACAAAAAAAGGCGAACCAAAATTTAGTTTTGAAACTGAATTTTGGTTCGCCTTTTTTTATTTAAATTGATCGTACCTTTGGGGTTTTATAAAATGTAAAATTCTCAAAATAAATGGATACGAATGCTTTAGCAACTCTTTGTCAATCTACCATTAAAATAGTTACGGAAACTGCCGATTTCTTACGAACAGAATTAGGTAAAGTACAAGCTGGAGCGATTGAAACGAAGAGCTTAAATAGCCTAGTTAGTTATGTTGATAAAACGGCGGAAATGCAATTGGTCAGTAAATTAAGTGCCTTATTGCCGAATTCTACCTTTCTAACAGAAGAAGAAACGGTTGAACAAACCAAAGGGGAATTCCAATGGATCATTGATCCTTTAGATGGCACGACCAATTTTTTACATCAAGTGCCCATGTTTGCGGTAAGCGTTGCCTTACAACATCACGATGAAACGGTCTTAGGTGTAGTCTATGAAGTCAATCGAACGGAATGCTTTTCTGCATGGAAAGGAGGTGGTGCGTATTTGAATGATACGCCCATTCAAGTCAGTAAAACCAACACATTAAGCGAATCTTTATTGGCTACTGGTTTTCCTTATTATGATTTTAAATGGATTGACCCTTATTTAGCCGTTTTTCGAGAATTAATTCAAAACACTAGAGGTATTCGACGTTGTGGGGCAGCAGCAGTTGATTTAGCTTATGTTGCTTGCGGTCGATTTGATGGTTTTTACGAATACAGTTTAAGTGCTTGGGATATGGCGGCAGGGGTGCTATTAATCACGGAAGCAGGCGGGCAAGTTTCCGATTTTGCAGGCGGTGACGATTATTTATTTGGTAAAAATATTATCGTGGGGAATCCCGCTATTTTTGGAGCAATTAGTGAGGTTGTAAAAGAGAAATTTGAAGGTGTTTTATAAGGATATAAATCATGGAGATTTTTAAAACCTCCATGATTTTAACCAATATTATTTTTTCCACTTAATCCCACAACCCGCACTAGGGCGCTGTAAACTAGCCACAGGTCGTCCAACTAATACTGCATCTAAAGCAGCTTTTAAATCTTCTCCAGTAACAGGCTTGCCAGAACCAGGTCTAGAACCATCTAATTGACCTCGATACACCAATTGGTCACTGCCATTAAAGATATAAAAATCAGGCGTACAAGCAGCGTCATAAGCTTTAGCTACTTCCTGTGATTCATCGTATAAATAAGGGAAATTATAGTTCGCTTCTTGTGCATGAATGGTCATTTTATCTGGCGCATCTTGTGGATAATTTTCCACATCATTGGAACTAATAGCTACGAAATTAACGCCTAGCTCTTTGTATTCTTCTACTAATGCAACCACGCCTTCATTGATGTGAATCACATAAGGACAGTGATTACAAATAAACATAACTACCGTTGCTACCTCAGACTTGACATCTTGGAAACTCAGATGCTTACCAGAAATAGTATCAGGTAAATTAAAAGCAGGTGCTGTCGTGCCCAAAGGCAACATATTAGATTCTTTTAAAGCCATTTTTATTGATTGATTGTTGAGGGTAAATAGTGTAGGGTAGGTGCATAAAAAAACATCTTCCCCCGAAACCATTTGCCTTGAAATTTTAGCAAAAATAAGGATAATCGGAAAAAGATGTTTTACTGGTGAATAGATTTGCTAAATTTTTAAATGTTAGTTTCCTGCAAAATTAAGATTTACTATCCAAGATAGCTATCGGGAGTTAGATTTAGTAAATCGGAGAGAAACTCAAACTATTAATTATTCTGCTTTCGCTAACTCTTTTTTATCTTTATCTTTCTTTTTGGTAATGTCTTTACCACTTTCTAGTTTTTTAGAAACAGCGGAGTAAGGCCCAACTACAATTTCTTCTGAACCTTCTAAGCCTGCTGTAACTTGAATATAAGTATCATCTTGAATGCCTGTTTTGACTTCTATCATTTTAACCGTGTCTGCTCCGTCTACGGTTGCAAAAATGACTTCTTTAATTAAATCCTCCTCACTAGCAGCATTCCCTTCTTTTTCTTCTTCTCTAGTCGTTACGGCTTGAATAGGGACACTCCATACATCTGCTGCGGTAGTCGTATTAATTTCAACAGAAGCAGACATGCCCGGACGGAAAGGATACCGATTATTCGCAGAAATTAAATCTGTATAAGAACTTGGGTCTAAGCGGATTTTTACAATAAAATTCGTGACTTGGTCAGAATTTAAAGAAATGGCTGCACCCGTTGCAGAGGTGGCAGAATTGGCAATTTCAGTGACTCTACCTTGAAATTTTCGGTCTAAATAAGCATCTACTTCTACGTCAACCTCATTACCAAGTGCTACTTTTGGAATGTCACTTTCACTCACATCTACCTGTACTTCCATGGCAGACATGTTCGCTACCCGCATCATTTCTGTACCTGCCATCATATTACTGCCAACGACTCGCTCCCCTTTTTCTACAGACAATAAAGAAACAACGCCATTCATTGGCGCAAATAAAGAAGTTCTTTTTAGATTGGTTCGCAATTCCCTTAAAGTGGCTTCATTACTTTTAACAGAATAAGAAGCTGCTTTTGTAGATTGTTCTGCGGCATTCAGATTGGCTTTAGCAGATTCTAAACTGGCCTTTAAAGAACGAACATTGGCTTGTAATTGCTGTAAATTTGACAAAGAAGTTTCAAAATCTTGCTCTGAAATAACGCCTTCTTTAGAAAGGTTTATATTTCTTTCATGCACTGACTTTTGATTGGATAATTGCGCTTCCGTAGCTTCTAATTGTGCCCTAGCTTGGACTAACCCCGCTTTATTGCGCTCAATGTCTGCTAGTGAACCAGCGACCATCGCTTTAGAATTATTAACGGCGGCTTCTCCTCGCTCTACTTGCGAACGAATGGCATCAGGGTCAATTTTTGCTAATAGTTGGCCTACTTTAACGGAGTCCCCTTCTTCAATATATAATTCTACGATTTCTCCAGAAACATCAGGACTAATTTTGACTTCTACTTCTGGGAATACTTTACCACTTGCTGCTACCGTTTCTTTAATGGTTCTGCGCTCTACTTTTGCTACTTCTACTTCCAATCCTTTAGGCTTCTGTTGTCCTTTCCAAATTGCGCCTATCAATAATAAGGCAATGAGTCCAACAAGACCATAAATCAATTTATTGCTTTTCTTTTTTTTCTGCTTTGTCATTTTTTATTAATTAGTCATTGGTCATTAAGTCAATAGTCACGGAGTCAATAGTCATTAGCAAATTGCACGAATGGCTTCATGACTAATGGCTGACGACTATTAGTTTAAATTCAAATCTTTGCCCATATAGAAGTCAATGATTTTTAATCTGAAAATATAGTCGTACTTCGCACGGGCTACATTTAATTCTGCGGTATCTAAATTAGTTTTTGCAGTGGTTAGTTCTAAGGTATTGATAGCCCCTAAATCATATCTCTTTTGTGCATTATCAAAAGCAGCTTTGGTTGCTGCCAAAGAACTTTGAGAGGCCGCTAATTCTAGTTTAGCTGCGCTAGCATTGGCAATGGCATTTTGTACATCTGCTTTTAATTGCTGCTTGGCTTGTTTGTTTTGTACTTCAGCATTGATAATATCCAACTTAGCTCTTTCAATATTGATACTAGTTGTCTGTCTATTATAAATTGGAATATTTATCTGAGCACCGATATTTTGTCCAAAATTATCATTTAATTGGTCAAAATAAGGAGCACTTTGAAATAAAGAAGGATTGGAATACCTAGTATCCATTCCTGCGAACAAAACGACACTGGGTAATAAATCTGCTTTAGCAATTGGTATTCCTAATTCAGCACTTTTCATTCTTGCTTCACTTGCTTTAATAGACGCTTGCGTGTTCATTGCCTGATTAAAAACAGTTGGTAAATCTGTTACATTTACATTCTCTTGTATTTCCATTAAGTCAGTTGGAATAACGATTTCCAAATTATAATCTGGTTCTAATTCTAGAATATTTTTTAACGTCAAATAATTAATGGCTACGGAATTTTCTGCTTGTACTAACGTTTGTTCGTTTCTAGCAATTTGTGCCAAAATATCTAACCTATCTGCTCTAGGAACAGTTCCTGCATTAATTCTCTTATCAATGGTAGATAGCTGTTCTTGTGTTTGATTGATGGCTTGCTGTGCAATCGTTACTTGTTCTTTTGCCAATAAAATATTTAAATAAGCAGAGGCCATTTGTAAAGCGATGTTCTGAAATTGAGTATTCGCATCTTCTTTAGCAGCCACTAAATTATGTTGACTTTGTTCAATCGTATTTTTGATAGCACC
>CALFWI010000447.1 GCA_937928615.1 uncultured Saprospiraceae bacterium
TTCTAAATAATCTTCTTTTTCAAATTCGGGGTAAACCTCATCTATCATATTCACTTCTTCTCGCAACTCTTTCGCTGCCCTTTCCCCTACTTGCTTATCTAGTTCCTCGCTTTCTAAGTCATTAATTTCAAAAACATCTCCTGTCTGTTTTCCATGTGGATTAAACAGCACTAATTTCCTTTCATATAAATTATAAACGCCCTGAAAATCTCTCCCCATTCCAACTGGCCAACTCAATGGACGTACCAATAAACCTAGTTTTGTTTCTAGTTCATCTAGTAAATCAAACCCGTCCAACCCTTCTCTGTCCATTTTATTGATAAACACGATGATTGGCGTATCTCGCATTCGGCAAACTTTCACTAATTTCTCGGTTTGTGTTTCCACGCCTTTTGCCACATCAATCACCACAATTACACTATCCACGGCTGTCAAGGTTCGGAAAGTATCTTCTTGGAAATCTTGGTGACCAGGCGTATCTAAAATATTGATTTTTTTACCTCTATAGTCAAAAGCCATTACCGAAGTAGCCACCGAGATACCCCTTTGGCGTTCAATATCCATAAAATCCGAAGTTGCACTTTTTTTGATTTTATTAGATTTGACCGCCCCCGCAGTTTGAATTGCACCACCAAATAAAAGCAGCTTTTCAGTTAAAGTCGTTTTACCAGCATCTGGATGCGAGATGATACCAAAAGTTTTTCTACGTTCTATTTCTTCTTTGAAGCCCATTGAATTAAGAGTTATTATTCCATACCGATAATTATCGAGATTGGAAGTTATATAGCGAAACATTAATTACCTGAAAATAAATGTTCCCTGACAGAGGGCGCAAAGTTACGTTATTACACAAAGTAGCACCTGTTTTAATGGATATTTTGTAAATGTTTAAAACGAAAAAGATAGTTTTAAGTAATTAACTCCTAAAGTTGAGGTGACTTTAAAAATATAAAAGGCAAGATTTGATAATAAAAAACTTTCAAAAAGAACCACTCGTTTATTTTAGTCAGTCCTTAAAGAATTAATCACTCACTAAAAAGTTATAAAATGATGAATTTATTTACCTTTGTTTTTCAATTAAAACTAGTCCTGTAAAAAATTATTCATGCGAAAAATGGATGGTAATTTTTGATGGGATTTACAAAAAATAACTATTCAGTAGAAAAAGAGATTGGTCTTAAATAAATAGCCTTTTTCGATGTAAAAAAGCTCATTTAATCCTAAAAAGAGTCTCTAATCGCTACCTGCTCTATTGAATAATAATCAATGATTTTGTTATGATTAAGTATTACAATGTTAATGGAAAGATTGTACCGACAGAAGAAGCGGTCATTAATGTGAAGGATTTAGGTTTTTTAAGAGGCTATAGTGTCTTTGATTTTTTTAGAATCTATAAAGGTAAGCCTGTTTTTATTGAAGACCACATGGATAGACTAGAATACTCTTCTGGGAAATTAGGCCTGCCCCTACCTTATTCAAGAACAGAAATAATTGAAAAAGTCATTGCGTTAGCAAAAGCCAATGAACTAGAATTTGGTGGCATCAAAATAATCTTAACTGGTGGATATTCTTTAAATGGTTTTTTACCTACAACGCCTAACTTTGTGATGGTCGCTAGTACTTTACCAGCTTATCCAGAATCCTATTATACAAAAGGCGTTAAATTGATGGCCTACGAATATACCAGAGAAACACCTTATACCAAAACAACGAATTATTTAAAACCTATCAGTCTTCAACAAGAAATTGAAGAAGCTGAAGCGTTTGATGTTTTATACCACGATGGCGAATTTATTTCAGAATCTGCCCGCTCCAATTTTTTCATTGTCGATGAAGCTGGCACTATCATTACACCAGATAGAGATGCTTTAAAAGGTATCACTCGTAAACATGTTTTAGCAATTGCTCAAAAACATTTTAACGTAGAAATTCGACCTGTTTCCATTAAAGAAGCAAGAGCCGCTAAAGAAGCTTTTATGACTAGCTCTACTAAAAAAATCATGCCTATTCGACAAGTAGACTTTTGGAGAATTAATAAAGGAATTATTGGAGAGACAACCAAACAAATGATGAAACTGTTTCAACAACATATTGACGATTACGTAGCTAAAGCGATTTAAAATAATCTCTAGTTGTCAGTTCTAAGTTTCTAAAAATACGTAAAACCAGAACTGACAACTAGCTCTTAATTTAAATTCCTACCGTAAACTTCCCCTCTATAAAAAATGGAATCTGAACAAAATGGTTAACGTAAAAACTAGTTACAATTACTGCTAATCACAAACTGAGTAAAGCATGAATCTAGTTTCTACCCTAAAGATGGTAGTATATTCAAAGGTTTTATGAAAGAATTGTTAGATTTAATCATAACAAAAAAAATAATATCTAATTATTTTAAAATCTATTTACAATTTAATATCTTGCTGATTCAAGAGACTATTTTCACCAAAACGAATCAAACATGCCTTCTCCAACAACTCAGGTTGATATTGCAACCATTATAGACCACACTTACTTAAGAGCAGATTGTTCAACTGCCGATGTAAAAGTGCTTTGTAGTGAAGCAATTAAGCATGGGTTTAAGTCTGTTTGTATTCCGCCTTATTATATTTTTCAAGCAAAAAAAATATTGGTAAACTCGAACGTTAAAATATGTTCGGTCATTGGCTTCCCAATGGGCTATAGTACTACAGGTGCAAAGGTAGAAGAGATAAAAAGAGCTTGTAATGATGGGGCAGATGAACTAGATGTAGTCGTTAATATTGCAGCTATCAAAAATAATGATTGGAATACAGTCCGCAATGATATTGAGAGTACAACAATGATTAGTCATCTAAGAGGTAAAAAGATGAAATTAATTATTGAAATGGGTTTATTAGAAGCAGAAGAGATTGTAAAAGTTTGTAAGTTAGCGATTAGTTCTGGAGTCGATTTTGTCAAAACTTCTACTGGATTTAATGGGACTATTACAACGCCAGATGATATTAAACATTTACGTTCTTTATTACCTCTTGATATAAAAATAAAGGCATCTGGGGGTATTCGAACGAACGAAGATGCTTTATTAATGATGAAAGCTGGTGCAGATAGAATTGGTACTTCTTCTGGCGTAAAGATTGTTTCAAGGCCTTAATATTTTTGCAAGAAATCAAAAATTAAGCGCACTCCAACGCCTGTTCCTTCTTTAGTCCGATAACTATCCGCAGCTCGTAAAAAAGCGGGTCCTGCAATATCAAAATGTAACCAAGGATAGTCCGTAAAATGTTGTAAAAACTTACCTGCCGTAATTTGTCCAGCCGTTGGTCCACCAATATTTTTTAAGTCCGCCACGTTAGACCTTAACGCATTGCCATATTCTTTCCAAAGCGGAAATTCTACCAACCTTTCATAAACTTGTTCCCCACTATTTTCCAAATTAGTTTTAACCATTTTATCAGCAGTCCCCATATAACAAATCGCATGTTGTCCTAATGAACGAACGGCTGCCCCTGTCAAAGTAGCAAAATCTAACACCAATTCAGGGTCATATTTTTTAGCATAATGCAAAGCATCCGCTAAGATTAAACGTCCTTCCGCATCCGTATTCAACACTTCAACGGTTGTACCATCATACATGGTAATGACATCGCCTGGCAAATACGCCTCATTACCCAAACGATTATCTGTAGCAGGTACTAAAACAACTAAATGAATGGGCAATTTTGCTTTGGCTACTGCGACCATTGCGCCAATAACTGTAGCAGCGCCCGCCATGTCGCATTTCATCATATCTAAAGAACCTTGCGTCGGTTTTAGGTTGATACCTCCTGTATCAAAAACAACGCCTTTACCAACTAAAACAACTGGCTTAGCATTTTTTGCTTCGGGGTGCTTCCATTCTAATACAGAAAATCTTGGAGGGGCAAAACTACCTTTATTCACTGCTAGAAGACCACCCATTTTTAAGGCTTGAATTTTAGCTTTATCTAGTGTTTCAACCTTAAATCCATATTCTTTGCCTAAAGCTTCTATTTCTTCTCCTAATTTTACTGCTGTTAAGTAAGATTGTGGTTCATTGACCAAGTCTCTTGCTTTATAAGTAGCAGATAAAACCGCTTCTAGCTGTTCTAAGGCCAGTGGCGAGATGGCTGTTCCAAGTACGTTAATCGTTTTAGCGCCTCTAAAAGTTTGGTCATTTCCACTTAAATACTTAGTGAATTGGTAGCCACCTAAGACCATACCTTCAACATATTCTACCAAATGATTTTGACCACTTTTATTCAAAATGGTTAAGGAATCAATTCTATAATGAGTAATCGCTGAAATAATTTCATTACCTGCTCGTCGATTCGCTTCTTTCTGGTCAATCACATTATCTCTTAAGCCAATAAAATGGACTAAAATACCTTGTGACTCTTTTGGAAAAAAGACATAATTAATCGCTTGTTTCGCAGCATGTGTTAGATAAGCCTGTTCGGAAGTCGTCAAATACTTTCCTGCCCATAATAAATCAGTAGAATTTGTGATAATTAATAAATTATCAGTCGATTGGGGAGCCTCAATTCTTTGGATGCTAAAACTCATTTTAGGTTTAGTTTAAGTGGTCGCGTGTTTTCAAAAAAGGAAAAGCTAGTATATTCGTATCTTTACCCTGTTGTTTAAAGGAAATTTTAATGATTTGTTTCTGGCAAGCAGTTATTTATATAATTTTAACTGAGGGTGTAAAACAGTAGGAGCGGGTAAACATCACCTATAATCTTACAATCTATACCCTACGTCCAATAAATTGAACGATTGAAAGCTAAAAAATCTTATGGTCAACATTTTCTAACAAATGAAGACCTTTCAGAAAGAATTGCGAATAGTTTGCAATTGACCAATACTTACAAAAAAGTATTAGAAGTTGGCCCTGGTCAAGGGATGTTGACAAAATATTTGATACCACAAGATTTTGAATTGGTAGTCGTGGAAGCAGATAGGGACATGGTCTTTCATTTAAAAAAGCATTATCCTGCATTGGCAGGACAAATTATACAAGAAGATTTTTTAAAATTGCCCTTAGACGCTTTTTTTAAAAATGAATCTTTTGGTTTGATTGGTAATTTCCCTTATAATATTTCCAGTCAGATTTTATTTAAAATGCTGGATTATAAAGCCCAAATTCCAGAAATGGTGGGCATGTTTCAGAAAGAAGTTGCCGATAGGGTAATTGCACCACCAGGAAGTAAAACTTATGGCGTGATTAGTGTACTCATACAAGCGCATTACAGCGGAGAATTATTATTTGATGTGGACAAAAGGAACTTTAATCCACCACCAAAGGTTCAATCTGCGGTAATCCGATTGACACGCCGAGATGGTTTTGAATTGGGTTGTGACCCTAAATTATTTAAAACGATTGTTAAATCTACCTTTAGTCAGCGTCGAAAAATGATGCGCAATACGATGAAAGCGTTTTCAAAAGACCCTGATTTCTTAGGAAATCCATTTTTCACCCAACGTCCAGAACAATTGTCATTGGAGGATTTTATTGAGGTCACCAAATGGGTCGAAGCGCATAGGAAGGAATTAGACAATTAAAAACACTCGGCAATCAATCATTTTCATTAACTTTGTAAAAATTAAAAATTACATTTGACATGAGTTTAGAAGCGAAAATTATAACAGATTTGAAAGCGGCTATGAAAGCAAAAGACAAAGTTGCTTTAAGAGGTATTCGAGCAATTAAATCGCAAATTATATTAGCCAAAACAGACGGAAGTGGTAAAGATTTAGATGAAGCAGCAGAAATTAAAATGTTGCAAAAAATGGTTAAGCAGCGAAAAGATTCTATTAGTATCTATGAAAAACAAAATAGGCCAGAATTAGCCGCCACTGAAAAAGAAGAGGTTGAAGTCATCGAAAGATACTTACCTCAACAAATGAACGAAGCAGAACTAACTGGTGTATTGCAAGCTATTATTGCCCAAACTGGTGCGACTTCTATGAAAGATATGGGGAAAATTATGGGCATGGCTTCTAAGCAATTAGGAGGTAAAGCTGATGGTAAGACCATTTCTGGAATTGTAAAAAAATTACTTAGCTAGATAGTGCTTAAACCTCCAAATTTTTTAAAAAATTTGGAGGTTTTCACATCGCTGACAAGAAAACTACCTAATGGCAGCAGCTGCAACCTATACAATTAAGCTTGATCAATTTGAAGGTCCATTTGACCTTCTACTTTTCTTCATCGAGAGAGATGAATTGGACATTTACAATATTCCAATTTCTAAAATCGCAGATGATTTTTTGGAATACATTCGACAAATGGAAGCCTTAAACATTGATTTGGCGAGTGAGTTTATTCTAGTAGCAGCCACTTTAATGCGCATTAAAGCTAAAATGTTAATTCCTAGAAAGCCCATCGACGAGGAGGGCAATGAGATAGACCCAAGAGAAGAATTAGTCCAGCGGCTATTAGAATACAAACGGTATAAATCCGTGCTGGAAGAGATGAGAGAAATGGAAAACACACGGTCTAAACAAGAAGATAGAGGCAATATTTCTAAAGAATTAAAAGTCATCGCCACTAAAGCCTTAGTCGATGTAGAATTAGAATCGCTATCGCTTTTCAAAATTTTAAAGACTTTTGAAAAAGTAATGGAGCGCTATGAAGATGAACATCGCAAGAAAAAAATCCATACGGTAGTTGATTACAATTATACCATCCAAGGGCAACAACAATTTATTTTATCAAAAATTAAAAAAGGCGTCAAAACTGGTTTTAAAAGTATTTTTGGGGAATGTGAGAATAGGGTACACGCCATTGTTACTTTCTTAGGCATGTTGGAATTATTGAATTTAGATAAATTGCAAATTGTGCAGGGGGAAGGAATTAATAATTTCTGGCTAACGCTTTAAACTATAAGCAAGTATGCTTAGCATAAATAAAAAAAGCCCTTGATGTAATTACACCAAGGGCTTTTTTATTTATGCTACCTTTAGTTTATTTAAAAGCTTCTATTACTAAATCCTTCTGTTGCTGATCAGAAACCTTCTTAAATCCACTTGCAGGAGAAGCACTAGACCGTCTAGAAATTAATTTAATATTAAAATCTTGGTAAAAGGCTAAAAAGAATTGCCAAGCC
Source organism: uncultured Saprospiraceae bacterium (assembly GCA_937928615.1). Classification (GTDB taxonomy): domain Bacteria; phylum Bacteroidota; class Bacteroidia; order Chitinophagales; family Saprospiraceae; genus JAFMDF01. Next base: position 7,107 of record CALFWI010000447.1, read on the forward strand.
CCCATGTTAGAAGATTCTTCTTGCACCCAAAAAGCTTCTGCCCCTTTATATTTTTGCTTCATCTTTTCCATTTGTGTCAATGGGAAAGGGTATAATTGTTCCAATCTTACAATAGCAACATCATCTCGTTTATCCGCTTCTTTCTTTTGTAATAAATCATAATAGACCTTACCAGAACAATATAAAACACGTGTTACTTTCTTCGCAGCTTTAGCCGTTTTGATAGCAGGGTCATCCAATAATTCTTGGAAATTAGTACCTGTTTCTATGTCTTTAGCATCAGATATACAAAGCGGATGCCTTAGCAAAGATTTAGGCGACATCACCACTAAAGGCTTTCTAAACGGACGCTCTAATTGGCGACGTAATAAGTGAAAGAAATTAGCTGGCGTTGTTACATTGGCAACAGTCATATTAAATTCTGCACAAGCTTGTAAAAAACGTTCTGGTCTAGCACTTGAATGTTCTGGACCTTGACCTTCGTAACCGTGTGGTAGTAACATGACCAAACCACTCATTCTCCCCCATTTACTTTCTCCAGCAGCAATGTATTGGTCGACTATTGTTTGCGCTCCATTATAGAAATCTCCAAATTGGGCTTCCCAAAGTACCAACGTATTAGGGTTGGCTAAAGAATAACCATATTCAAAACCCAAGACACCAAACTCTGATAAGAACGAATTATAAATCATAAATCGACCTTGGTCATCTTCCATGCCCTCCAGTCGATTTAGTGGTTTAAATGTTTTGCTATCATTAAAATAAGCGTGACGGTGAGAAAAAGTACCTCTTCTCACATCTTGTCCACTCATTCTGACATCTTTCCCTTCTAATAGAATAGAACCATAAGCAATTAATTCTGCAAAAGCCCAATCTATCTTTCCTGCATCAATTAATTTTTGCTTGCCTTTTAAAAGTCGATTAACCTTACTAAGTGGCGTAAAATCTTTTGGTAAAGTCATTAAGTGATTCGTGACTTTATCTACGATTTCTTTAGCAATACCCGTATTAGGTGATTTAATGAAATCTTTTGGGTTCTTGGTCTTAATTAATTTTCTCCATGCTTGTTCTGGTTCTTGGTAAGTATAAGGCAATGGCTTTTCCTTGACCAAATCCAATCTATCCTGCAAATCAGACCAAAAGTTATTTTCCAAACCTTCTGCCATTTGCTTCTCCACTTCTCCTTTCTCAATTAATTGCTGAGAATAAAGTTCTCTTGGGTTTTTATGCTTATTGATAATGTCATACATTTCTGGCTGTGTAAACTTCGGGTCATCGCCTTCATTATGTCCATGCCGACGATAACAAACCATATCTATAAACACATCATTATTAAATTTCTGCCGATATTCTAAAGCAAATTCCATCGCAAATAATACTGCTTCTGGATCATCTCCATTGACGTGGAACACAGGTGCTTGTACCACACTTGCTGCCGCTGTACAATAAGTTGAAGACCGAGCTTCTTCATAATTTGTCGTAAACCCTACTTGGTTATTGATGACAAAATGAATCGTTCCTCCTGTATAATATCCTTCTAATTGACTCATTTGCACCGTCTCGAAAACAATTCCTTGTCCCGCAACAGCAGCATCTCCATGAATTAGAATCGGCAAAATTTTATCGTAATCACTTTTGTACAAAACATCTGCCTTGGCTCTAGAAAAACCTTCCACTACAGTATTGACAGATTCTAAGTGAGATGGGTTTGGCACTAATTTTAAATGCACCTTCTTACCAGAAATCGTATCGACGATAGAAGAATAACCTAAGTGATATTTTACATCCCCATCACCAAAACTCAAATCTGGAACAGCAGTTCCTTCAAATTCATTAAAGATATGCTCGTAAGTCTTGCCCATAATATTAGCCAAAACATTCAATCGACCACGATGCGCCATCCCTATAATAATTTCTTCTACGCCTTCTTCTGCTGCTCGGCTAATCGCACCATCTAAAGCAACAATTGCTGATTCTCCACCTTCTAAAGAAAATCTTTTTTGCCCAACATACTTGGTATGCAAAAACTTTTCAAACATGACTGCTCCATTCAATTTCTCTAGAATTCGCTTCTTTTTGTCAATGCCAATATCATAACTTCTATCAGGGTGATGTCGCTCAATTTTTGCTCGAATCCATCGCCGCTTTTCTCTATCCTGAATATGGTGATATTCAAAACCGATATTTCCGCAATAAACATTATTCAGATGCGTGACAATTTCTTGCAAGGTTTTATTTTCTAAACCAGCTTCCTTTCCTGCATTAAAGACCGTTCCTAGATCTCCTGCTGTCAAACCAAAATCTTCTATTGCTAATTGGGGGTTTCTATCTTTTCGTTGTCGAATTGGATTTGTAGTAGACAACAGGTGTCCTCTATTTCGATATGCTTTTATTAAGGATAGAACCTGAAATTCTTTTTTATTAAAATCTCCACTACTTATAGCACCATTAGTAGCTGCTAACTTAGCAGTCCCATTTTCAATGGCACCGTCCGCATAATCAAAACCCTTAAAAAAAGTTCGCCAACCTTCTTCTACCGACCCAGGATTTTCCTGATAACGTTGATACATGGAATCAATGAAAGAAGGATGGGCATTTGCTATAAATGAATAATCGCTCATTGCTATATTTTTTTAGAAAAGAGAATAGATATGAGAGAATAAGAACTTACCAAAATACTTACCCTAAAATATTTTGTGGTAAGCGTTTATTTTTTTGAGTATCAAGCTATATTCTCTATTCTAACCAACAGTAATTTTTAATGTGTTTATTTTTTGTCGACAAATTTCGGTTAAATAATTGTACCTTACAATAACTAGATTGTTTTATTCTTAAGCTTGTTTAACAATTGAGCTAAGGAAAGGTTTTTAGCTTAGCATTAGATGCTTAAAATCATTCAAAATCAATAAATGGTCGATAATTTTTAAGTGCAAGTATCAAATTCCTATCTAAAGTTTCCGTCGCAAATCGTTCAAATTAAAACTGAAGTTTATTTGATACCTCATTTCCCTTTTGTTAAATAAACACCTAATAAAATTAGCCCCATCCCCAAAAAGTGAAGCATTGTAATTGGCTCTCCATCAAAAGCACCTAATAGCATAGCAATCATTGGTATTAAGTAACTGACCAAAGAAGCAAATAAGGGATTTGTTAGCTGAACGAGTTTAAAAAATAATACCGTTGCTAATAAAGTCCCACCTAAAGCTAATATAATAACGGTGCCCAAAGAAGTCCAACCATGTTCATGTGTTTGTATGACTTCAATGATATTTGTTGTTAGTAAATAGGTTAAACAAGGAATACCAACTATAAAAAAAGCAATCGCACTTATTGTAAAAGAACTCATTTCTTGTAAATGTTCTTTCACAATATTCGTACTAATCGCATAACAAACACAACCAATCAAAATAAAAATACCATACCATAAATTTCCTTGAATCCCTGCATCTTGTCCAAAGGCAATTAAAAAAACAGCCCCCATTAAACCGACTAGAATACCTGTTAGTTTAGACCATGCTGATGCCCCTTTAAAAAATAATATTCCTACTATTAAAGTAAAAAGCGGCGTAAGAGAGCTTAATGTTCCTGCTACAGAACTACTAATTTCTGTTTGTGCCAATGGAAATAAAACGGCAGGTAAACCACTTCCACAAATACCAACAATTAGCAAGTATTTTAATTTCGACCAATCAACCTGTTTAATCTTCCATAAAAAAACAGGTAAAAAAGCCATCGCTGAAATACTTAGTCGTAAACAACCAATCTGCATAGGTGTAAAAGCGACCAAACTTTTTTTAATTAAAATATAAGAACTGCCCCAAACTAAGCTCAGTAATAAAAGAATTCCCCAACTAAGTAAGGTTGGTCGCTCTAAGGTTGGTATTGATTGATTTTCCATAACGGCTAAACATCATTTTTTTCAAAAAGGTCTGCAAGGTAATTGTAATTTTTTCAAACACAGAAGCTATTTTTTCAAACACTAGAAAGATTGCCATTTGTTAGGCATGATTTTTTTTAAGATATTTGCAGCCAAATTAAATTTATATTCATCATATTAGAAGTGAGGCTGATTTTTACTTCTTATAAAATTAAAAACGATGTCAGATCATATCGAAAATGAAGGAGGAAAAGGAAGAACAATTTTCTTTATCTTTTTATTCTTCTTCTTGTTTATCGTTACTTGGATTTCTGTTTATAGAGCTAACTTCCAAATGGAATTCTAAGATGGATCAATGAGGTAATGAGGTAATGAGTTCATAAGGTATTTTTACCACATCAACTCCTAACCTCATTACCTTATCTCCTCACAATCTTACCCTTCCAATACTTCCTTCAAAATTTCATGTGTATTTAGCCCACTAAAATTCTCTATGTGGATGCGATAATAATCAATTAATTTTTGCACTATTTTTTGTCGGTCAACCCTCGTTAATTTAACAGGCGCTCTTTTAATCAATCGCCCTACCTGCTGACTCAAACTTTTATCCAAAGCATATTGATGTAATGGTTCTTCTTGCACAAAGTTACCCGCTCTCATATTTAACCAAGGCGTAGCTTCACTCCAATTACCCCCAGGAAAAAAACCAAGGTAACCTGATAAGTCTAACATAAAATAGAGGTGAAAATTGGGGTTTATTTTTTCTAATTGGTCTAAAGCTGTAAATTGACTAAATAAAAAATTAAATAAATCAGGATTACTCTCTTCTTCTTTTATTGTTTTTTGCGCCAATTCTACCATGAAAAGACTAATCGTTCCTTTCATTAAATCAAAAGGAATCGACTGATAAATTTGGGCTGCTTTTATCTCTTTAATTCGATTCATCGGTTTATTATCTCTAAAATAAGCCACCATATCTACTAAAGTCGCAACTTGTAATAAACCAGTTTTTACTTTTGATCGCTTGTTTCTCACCCCACTAATAATATATTTTCGCAATCCTTTTTCTTCCGTATAAATATCCATGATTAAACTCGTTTCTGAGTACTTAATCACTTTGAAAATAATACCTCTCGTCTTAATTAACATATCAAAATTTAAGTTGAATCAAAAATATTTTTTAGATTAATCTAAAAATAGTAGTTTTACAGAAAGTTCCAACTAAATAGGTAAATTTAAAGAACTCATTCAAAAGTATCGCTAATCCAGATGCACCTACTTAAAACCCAAGATAATGAATCCTATCTCCAAAGCAGAAGAAAATCATTTAAAAGCTATTTTTACTTTATGTGAAGAATCAGATAAACCTGCTTCTACCAATGCTATTGCTAAAATAATGAAAACCAAGGCAGCATCTGTAACAGCGATGATTATTCGGTTATCTGGAAAAGAACCATCTCTAGTTAACCATCAAAAGCATAAGGGAGTTCGCTTAACAAAAGCTGGTAAAAAATTAGCCACTAATTTAATTAGAAAACATCGCTTGTGGGAAACTTTTCTAGTAGAAAAACTCAATTTCTCTTGGGATGAAGTACACGATATTGCAGAGGAATTAGAACACATTAAAGCCGAAAAATTAATTGATCGCTTAGATGAATTTTTAGGACGACCAAAATTTGACCCACACGGTGACCCCATTCCTGATGCAGAAGGTAATTTCACTTATAGAAAACAAATTCTCCTAACTGAATTAGTCAAAAATCAAGCAGCTGTAGTTGTTGGTGTCTTAGATGATTCTCCTTCTTTTTTACAGTATTTAAATAAATTAAATTTAGTATTAGGTGCAAAAGTACAAGTACTAGAAAGGGTAGACTATGATGGTTCTAACCGTATTTTATTAAATGACCAACAGGAACAAATTCTAACTAATAAAGTCTGTCAGAATTTATATGTGAAAACGCTTTGACGAATTAGCGAGTTATTTCATACCCGTCATCTTAAAATCGATAAAAGTGTTTTACTATTTCAACTTTTCAATTTTTATCAATGAAAAAAATAATATTATTTTTAATAGTTAGTTTCTTTTCTTTTTCAAGTTTTGCCCAAGAAAAAAAGACCATAGTAGCTACAGCTTCCATGATGGCAGACATGGCAAAAAATATTGCTGGTGGAATGGTCAACGTAGAATGTATCGTACCAATTGGCGGAGACCCACATTTACATGAATCGACACCTAGAGATGCACAAATGGTCAACCGAGCCGATTTAATTATTAAAAACGGATTAACTTTTGAAGGCTGGTTAGATGAATTAATTGAAAATTCGGGTACTAAAGCCAAGACAGTTCGAGTTACAGAAGGTATTCAACCAATTAAAAGTATAGAATACGAAAACTCAGCAGATCCCCATGCTTGGATGGATGCTAGTTTGGGCTTAACTTACATTAAAAATATCAAAGATGCATTGTCTGAATTAGACCCAGACAATGCAGATATTTACGCATTTAATTATGGTGTTTATAAAAAACAATTAGAAGATTTAGGTCAATATATTAAAGCGGAAATTCAAAAAATTCCTACTCAAAAACGGGTTCTAATTACTTCCCACGATGCGTTTCAATATTACGGTAGAGCCTATGGCATTCAACTAGAGGCTATATTGGGAACCTCTACAGATGCAGAAGCACAAACGTCTGATATTATCCGATTAAATAAAGTCATTAAGACCAATAAAGTCCCCGCCCTTTTTATTGAAAGTACCATTAATCCTAAACTATTAAAACAATTGGCGAAGGACAATGATATTAAAATTGGCGGTCAATTATATGCAGATTCTATTGGCGATGAAGAAAGCCCTGCCCCTACTTATATTGATATGTTAAAGCATAATACCGATATAATAGTTGCTGCTTTAAGTCGAGAAAGTAATACAGAAAAAGTAGCTGATTCTAATGAGGAGACCAATAGTAATTGGTTGCTTTGGGGGATTATTGGAGTAATGTTAATTGGGGGTTTTGTATTGATGGTTCGAATGCAGGATAATTAAATAATTAAACAACTGTGCTCCATGCTTTGTCATTA
>CALFWI010000448.1 GCA_937928615.1 uncultured Saprospiraceae bacterium
TTATAGTCTTTTCAAAAAAGAATTTCCACCAAATCTTGATTGGTTTAGTCAATTAAACGTGTGGATAGATTTAGGATATTTAGGATTTGCTAAGGATTATGTTGTAAAAAATCTCCATATTCCTCATAAAAAGCCCTATAAGAGGTCTGGCAACTAATCGTGTAAAATCCGCCAAAATTTTAACATTTGACAAAAAACAGGGTTTTGATTGCTATTTCAATATTTTATCTGCGGGATAAGATTCTACATAAAGAGTAGAAGAATCATCAGGTTTCGTTCTAATCTCAACCTTAGTCAATAATTGATTATAACCAGAAAAATACCTTTCTTTCCGCAATACTAATTGGTTTAAAATTCTTTTGCCTTCGCTATTTTCTTTAGTCATTCTTTTTAGTATAGCCTTCATTACCTTGTCATAGGGTAATCTATTTTGGTCTGATACATGAAAATTCCAAGCAATCATTCCCATTCTAGCTTTGGTTAAATATTCTTCCACATCTTCTTCACCATTGAGAAGTGGTTGAATAAACTTTATAAGAATTGCCGAATAGGCAACATGTCCTCTTTTCATCAAAAATATTATTTTATTTGCTGCACATAATTCCAAGCACTTCCATAAGAAATGCCGAGCTGCTTGCTGATTTGTTTAATAGATATTTTGTCCTTGTACAAATCCTGTATGCGTTTTTGTTTGGCATCAGAAAGTGGTGGGCGAGAAACTCGCTTACCTTGTGATTTGGCTCTTGCCATTCCTGCTTTCACTCGTTGACTAATCAAAGCACTTTCAAATTGAGCTAGGGATGCCATAATACTAAAAATCAATTCGCCCTGTGGTGTGGTGGTATCAATGTTTTCTTGATAAGAAATGAAATCCACACCTAAAGAACGGAACTCATTTAGTGCATTAACCAATGCCTGTGTGGAACGAGCAAAGCGGTCATATCGCCAAACTAAGACTACATCTATTTGACGCTTACGTACTAATTCGAGCATCAATTTATATTGTTCTCGATTTTCAGTTTTTCCAGAAGCATAATCCACAAATTCATCAGCTAGTATAAAACCTCTCCTTTCTATGTACTCTCGAAGTTGCAATAATTGCGTCTCAGGGTCTTGTCCTTTTTCAAGGGTGGAGACTCTAGCATAAATAGCTACCCGTTTTTTAGTGGCATTATTCATGTCATAAAGGTACTCCTTTTTGATAGGATTTTCTAGCTTTGTAACTCCTTGGTTTTCAAGGGGTATTTTTTGCGTTTTTGGAATACCCTTTTTGATACCCACTAAACTAGCATTTTTGACATAAGAATCAAAATAAATTCAATGGCTGCCATTCACGAAACAGCTTATCCCATTCTAGGAGATAATTTTAAGGAAACGGAACTTTGGGAGTTATTTACCCCAAGTGATGAAGAAATAAATTTTGTAAATAACAAAGTCATAGATGTTGCAGGTCGCTTGCGTATGCTAACGCTTTTGAAAGTGTTCCAGCACTTAGGCTATTTTCCAATGTGGTCAGCGATTCCCAAAGACGTTACCAATCATTTAGCAAATCTATTGGGCTATCTTTTTCTTTTGGACACAGATGATGACTATGACAAATCGGGGGCAAGGTCAAGACATATCCAATACATTCGTTATTTTCTAAAGGTAAAAACTGCCTCAGAACAGACTTATACCTTAATGGAAAAGACAGCAGAACAAGCAGCTTTGACCAAAGAACATTTAGCGGACATTATTAATATCGTCATAGAGGAGTTGGTACGCCAACATTTTGAACTGCCTGCTTATAGTCGGTTTTATCGAATAGCAATTGCTGCTCGAGCCAAAGTTAATGAATCTTGTTTTGAAATCATTAATTCAAAATTAACCGCAGAACATAAAAAACTATTGAATAAATGGTTGACTAAGAAAACGGATGACGGTGATACTTGGTGGAATGCCCTCAAAAAAGAAGCTCCTGCTCCTACGGTTAAGAATTTTAGGCTATATTTAGAACATGTAGATTGGTTAAGAAAATACCACGAAGCATTGCCCCTACAAACTAATCTTTTAGATTTACCAGATGCCAAGCGTCGGCAGTTTTCAATGGAAGCCTATGCTTGTGACTTGCCTCATTTGCGGCAATTAAAAGAGGCTAAACGATATGTCTATATCATCCTGCTCATTGAAAAGCAGATGGCCAAGGTTTATGACGACTTGATTTTGATGTTCACTCGCAGAATGTATAGTCTAAAGAATAATGCAAAAGCAGCTTTGGAAGCCTATCACGAAAAAAGCCGTCAGCTAGTGAGTAGTTTGATTGAGCAGTTAGCCCAGATTGGTACAGCCTACCAAATAGAAGGAACTTATCTAAAAAAGTATAGAGCCATTAAATCGGTAATGCCCGAAAAACCGCAGGATATGGTGGAAACTTGTAATCAACATTTAGCCTATATCCAAAATAATTACTTACTGTGCTTACCTCCACTATACAAAAATCAACGTTCTCTATTATTCAACTGTTTGACTAACTTTAAACTCAAATCATCTTCACAAGATACCTCCCTACTAGATGCCATTGATTTTATAAAGAAGCATCGCAACAACAGGAAAGAATGGCTAGATTGCACAGATAGTAATTTGAGCCTAAATTTAGTAACGGATAAATGGCGTAAACTGGTAACTGGAAAAACAAGTGCTAGTGCTGACGTTAAGCAAGTACACAAAAAATATTTTGAACTCTGTGTCTTTTTTGAACTGGCTCGGCAATTAGATACAGGAGATGTTTTTGTACCACAGGCACACCAGCATAGTGATTGGACACAGCAGTTAATATCATGGCAGGAATTCGATGAAGATATTGAAGAATTTGGTACAGTCTCTGGTATTCCTACTGACCCCGAAGCATTTATTGCAAAGATAAAAGGAGAATTAACCGAGGTTATCAATCGTACAGACCAAGCCTTTCCTGTCAATCGGTATGCTCGAATGGAAGAAGGCAAACTTATACTGAGCAAACTGAAAAAGAAGAAAACTGCCGAGCATTACCCCGAAATTGACCGCTTGTTAAAAGAGAGGATGGATAATATTGGTATCCTTCAGTTATTGAATTATACCGAGCAATCACTCAATCTGCATCATCGTTTTCATCATTTTTCGGGTCATAAAAGTAGAATCCCCAATTATGCCAGTAGCTTGGTAAGTACCTTCTTTTGTTATGGCTGTTTTATGGGACCGACTCAAGCAGCAAGGTCTATAGAGGGAGCTTCTCGTAAGCAACTAGCATGGATACATGACCACCACGTAAACGAACAGAGGCTAAATAATGCCATTACCAAAGTCATCAATGCTTATAAGCAGTTCCAATTACCCAAATTTTGGGGTACAGGTCAGAGTGCCTCAGCCGATGGAACACATTGGAGTACCTACCAGAAAAATCTATTTACCCAGTATCATATTCGCTATGGAGCTTATGGTGGTATAGCTTATTATCATGTAGCAGATAATTACATCGCCTTATTTTCTCACTTTATCCCCTGTGGTGTTTATGAAGCCTTATATATACTGGACGGATTAATCAAAAACGAATCGAAATTACAACCAGATACAGTTTATGGCGATACTCATGCTCAAAGTACTGTTGTTTTTGGACTAGCTTATTTACTCGGTATTAGATTGTTACCTCGTATCAGAGGCATCAAAAATAAGGTATTCTTCCGACCAGAAAAGGGGGCATCCTACGAGCATATTGATGAATTGTTTACTGAAACTATCAACTGGAAACTGATTGAAACGCATTTAAAAGATATGTTGAGGATTGTTTTGTCCATCAAAAAAGGAAAGATAACCCCTTCCACTATTTTACGAAGGCTCAATTCCCAAAGCAGAAAAAACAAACTCTACTTTGCTTTTAGAGAATTGGGGAGAGCGGTTAGAACTATCTTCTTGATGGATTATGTCCATGATGTTGAATTGAGAAAAGTCATCTTTGCTGCTACTAATAAAAGTGAAGAGTTTAACCAGTTTGCTGGTTGGACAGCTTTTGCCAATAAAACTATCCCCGAAAATATGCGGCATGAGCAAAGCAAAATCATCAAATACAATCATCTGGTAGCGAATATGATAATGCTCTATAATGTGGACGGCATGACCAGAGTATTTAATGACTTGGCGAAAGAGGGCTATGAAATTACGGAAGAACTGATTGATGCGTTTGCTCCTTATCGAACAGAGCATATCAATCGTTTTGGTAGCTATTCTAAACATCTTAACCGTGAATTATTACCTCTTCAACATCATTTAAACGTGAATATTAGGCGAAAATAGGGCAAGTGTTAAAATTTTGGCGGATTTTACACGATTAGTTGCCAGACCTCTAATAGTAAAGGGTGAAAATGGGAAGCAATTTTCAAAAACGAAAGAAGTGTATTTTTCAATTTCGCCAACTACCCAGCGTGCGAAATAATTGCTTCTTTTTTTGCTGTAAAGCTCTTTTTTTTATTCCAAAAAAGCCTAAAATTCCGACCCTCAAAGAGCAACTACGAAGTGAATTTGAGCCTTACAAAAAAAACTAGTCAACTCGTTGAGTTGACTAGTTCAAAAGGAGTTAAGCCACTAATGCTTTTTAATACCCCTTATCGGTGCCTTCCAAATTTAGGAGGGCCTTACTGATTTATAGTTTTGCTAATTTCCAAAACTGACCAGTGTAATTGCCAGTATTCGATAAATGTACCTTGTTGTTTTTTCCGTCATTGATGACATCTAAAGATTTGCCTGCTCCTTGAAAGTAGGTGGTCAAGCGATAATAACCGCCGCCTATTGGGGTCACTTTCCAAAATTGCCCCGTATATCCACCTGACTTTGCTAATTGTACGTTATTATTCTTTCCGTCATTGATGACATCTAAAGATTTGCCTGTTCCTTGCCATTTTGTGGTCATTCGGTAATAACCATTTCCCATTGAGGTGAATTTCCAAAATTGCCCTGTATATCCACCCGACTTTGCCAAGTGTACGTTGTTGTTTTTTCCATCATTGATGACATCTAAAGATTTGCCTGTTCCTTGCCATTTAGTGGTCATTCGGTAATAAGCATTTTGGTCTAATTCAGGGAATGGCGTAATCACAGAAGCTGCTTTAGCTACCACATGTTGCAAACTGGTGTTGACATAGTTGGTCATTCGAGTGGCTTGCCCTTGTGAAAACATATACATACAAACATCATTTACATAATCCATGTAGTTCATAAATAAGTCTTTGGTGTTACAACTAGTTTTGCCGACACTAGGACAATTATAATTTGCGCTAGCTTGTGTAGGCGTGTCTGCTACACCGTCGTCTCGGCTACAACCTCCCCCCCAAATATGGTCAAGTAATAAATAATGACCTACTTCATGGGTCAATGTTCTACCTAGATTATAAGGAGCATTTGGCCGAATTGTTCCACAGCCCGCACCCGCACCAAAGGCGGTTGCATCAATAACGACGCCGTCACCGTTCCCAGAGCCACCCAATGGCGCATAGCCTAATATCCCCGTATCAAATTTGACAAATATATTGAGGTAACCTGCCCATCGAGTATCCTCATCGCCATTTGTTTGATTAATCGTTACGGCCAATCCGCCTGCTGCTAAGCCGAAACCAGCAGGATGATTGCGGTCTGCAATTTGAAAGGATAAGTTAGCGGCGCCCATTTTAGTATCTGGGAAGGCAAAAGCTACTTGATTCCATTTATTTCGGTCGCCATTAGTACCCTGAATATCATCGTTTAAAATAGCTATTTGAGATTGAGCCAACCGAATGAGGCAAGCTCGGTCAGGATTGGGAACGCCTTGGTAATGAATAGCTACGGGTAGTATAATTTTTTCACTACTATTATTTCTGGAAATGGCGGGAGCGTTTTTCAATCGAAGTAATTTCTCTCGATGCTTACTGGCATAAGTCGCATCTTCCATTAAATGGTTCATGTGTTCTTCCGAACCACAAGTTCTAGCAAGCCCTTCTTCAGTAGTGGTGGATGCTTGCGAAATGGAACCGTTTTGAGGAAGCAAGGATTCCATATCTTGTTGGTTCTTTTGGCAACTAAACATTAAAAAAGCTAAAAGCAATAAACTAAAAATAAATTGTGCATTTTTCATGACGCTTGTTTTAAGAGGAATACCTAGATTTTTAGGGGCAATTCCTTGATTAAAAAAATAGAGGTGGGCTGGAGCGGCAAAAGGCCTAAACTGTTAGAAGACTGACTCGCTTTGTGAGGTATTCACTAGTGCAAGTTGCTCCTTTACCCAAAATTCAAGTGTCGATGTCTATGCTATAATTGATTTGTTTTAATGATTAAAAAAAGAAATTAAATAACTTTGATGATACAAATCTATAGACAAATCAAGCATTTTTGAATAGCGTCAAGGTAGGAAGCATATATAAAATGGTAATGTAACCGAAATAGCGGATAAGTGGTCAAAAGTTAATTTGTCGCCCTATTCCTTGTAGACAGATAAGGACTAAATGGGAGCATTATGTATTATCCTTCTACAAGCTAGTCACTTCAAAAGGTGATGGACGAACTAATTTGGTTCTTATAGAGCGTCAGGTAAAGCACTAATAAAGAGATGGTCAAACGTGTCGGACACCTCGAAGGTGTCCGACACGTAATTATCAATTTTTAATCTGATGCTCTATATACTTCTAAAAAATCATTTGTGTAAAATTTATAGGCTAAGGGGGGGGGACATTTTTACGTAATCTCTGACTATTAAGTGTAAAGTATTTTTACAGTTAAAAATAAGCTTATAAAATATGAAATTCCGTCCCTTATTACTCCTAGCTTTTTTATTAAATAGTACGACTCAAACGGTAGCCTATTCCTCAGTTATTAATCAATATCTAACACCTACCAATGAAGGAACAACTTATGCTGTTATCGTAGGGGTAGCTGATTATAAATATGGACGATTAAACCAAGGGGATTTACAATATTCTTCAAAAGATGCTTTTCAAATTTATACGCTTCTAACAGAGACTGGAAAAACACAAATATCGAAAGACAACATCGTTTTATTATTAGATGATTATGCAACCAAGCAAAATATTCTATTTGTCGCTGGAAGGTTATTTGCTAAAGCCAAAGCAAACGATAGGATTATCTTTTATTTTTCTGGCCATGGTTTACCCAATTACCTCATGCCTTTTGATGCTACTTCTTTATCAGAAAGTTATATTTCGTTTGAGGAATTAAAAGGGACTTTCCGAACAAGTAAGGCTACTTCTAAATTTTGCATCATAGATGCTTGTCATGCGAATAGTGTTAAAGGGGCATCTAGCAAAATGCCTACTCTAAAGAATAATAGGCTTTCTAATGAGCCTTTTCAAATTGCGGTAATGGTGTCAGCACAAGCTTTTCAAAGTTCCTTTGAGGTTGGACAATTAAAACAAGGTGTTTTTACCCATTTTCTTTTAAAGGGCTTAAAAGGTGCTGCCGACAAAAACAAGGATAGCATCCTAAATATAGGAGAATTACATAAATATGTTTATGCGCATGTAAAGGAATATACCAAAGGGGAACAGATACCTCATACTTTTGGCCAGTTTCCTATTAACATGCCAATTATTCATTTTTTTAAAAAAGCTAATGATTGAGGTAAGCTATCAATATGAAATTTATTCATGATTTAAAAAATATATCAAAAATGAAATTTAAAGTACTACTCATCTTATCTTGTTTCTATTTTACAAGTTGTTCTGATGCCTTTTTAGATACATTCCATCAAGAGGAAGTAGAAGCGTTTTTAACCAAATCTACTTGGCAGAAAAAGAATTTTTGGATTAACCAAGAAAGTATTGTTTTTGAAATGGAACTGAACTTTCGGACCAATAATACTTTTGCCATGGAAGCCAAAGTATTGGGCAAAAGAAATACCAGTTTTAAGACCTTCCTTTGGTCAGGTACTTGGGCTTACTTACCACTAACAGAAGAATTAGTATTGACGTATGAGACGGATTTCGGGCTTATTGGATATTATTTAGAAGTACCAATGGAAAAAGAAATTTTTCAATTAAAGCTAGATGCCGAAACGCTTAGTTTAAAGAATGTTACGCAAAAGCAATTTTTTGACTTAGCGTTACAACTGGATTAGCTGCATAAATGTTAAAAGTGTTTAATTGTATATAATTTTTTAGATAGATAATTATATTACGTTCTCTGTCCTTTTTTAAGAGAATAATTACCTCAAAAACAAATGTTCAGATACGATGACCAAAAAACTAACCTATTTTTACTATTACATTATTCCTTTTCTCTGTTACTTGTTGGTTACTAATACAACAAATCTATCAACTTCAGTTGAGCGTAATCGTACGCTATTTAATGAAGGTAGATTACAGGATTCAACCAATTTAGTTAGACTATTTAATGCTACAGCGGGTACTCAATGGGATACGACTTGGACGCTAAGCCAGCCTATGGATACCTGGAAGGGAATCATGCTCAATGTAGAAGGACGGGTCGTAAGTATTGTGCTCAATAATAATAATTTGTCAGGAAGGCTTCCTAATGAATTAGGGGAGTTATCAGAATTGGAGCGCCTGTTTCTAAATAATAATAAAATTAGTGGGTCTTCTTTACATGACGAATATGGGAAATTAACAAAACTAAAATACTTTTCAGCCAGCAATAATCAGATATCTGGTATCATTCATGAAGAATTAGGAGACTTAACCAATCTAAAAGAATTAGATTTATCTGATAATTTTATGTCTGGAAACCTACCTGATTTTTTAAGAAATTTAACCAATCTGGAAGTATTGGAACTGCAAGGGAATGCGTTAGAAGGCGACCTCCCCATGTCGCTTGTTGATAATGTAACTAATAATCCAAATTTAAGGATAGCCAATTTTTCTAGTAATAATTTTTCAGGCTGCTTTCCTGATAATTATACTGATTTATGCAATTTTGAATTTCAAGAACTTAATTTTATACTGAATGCTGGATTACCTTGGGGTGGCAATATTTCCAATCTTTGCAGAGGGATAGACCAAATTGGTGCTTCTTGTAATGGGTCTCTTGCTTTTAAAATTCAGCCAGATTGTACTTGTCAGGATGTGACAACCTGCCGCTACCAAGATTCCCTAGTTTTAGTAGAATTTTATGAAGCTACGAATGGAGCAACTTGGAACAACCCCTGGGATTTAACCCAACAACCCATTACCAGTTATGTGTCTATTGATTCTATTACAGGATGTGTTACTGAGTTGGATTTAAACAATCAGGGAATTGAGTATCCCTTACCACAAGCGATAAATATTTTATCTCAATTATCCGAATTAAAAAGCTTAATGCTTCATTTTAATAATTTCACAGACTCAATTCCATCCGAAATTCAGAACTTTCCCAATTTGGAGGACCTCTTTTTACAGGATAATAATCTAACTGGTACAATTCCAAATGAAATCACCAATCTGACAAAGCTAAGGCGATTATATCTTTATGATAATGAGTTAGAAGGAGAACTTCCACAAGATATAGGCAGGCTAACGGAATTAATCGCTCTGGGAGTTTTCAATAATCAGTTAGAGGGCGAATTGCCAAATTCTATATGTGAATTGAGACAATTAGTTGAACTGGGGCTTAGTAATAATAATTTTTCAGGACTCCTTCCTGAGTGTATTGGTGAGTTTAGTGAGTTATATCTACTTTGGCTAAATGACAACCAATTTGTTGGTTGTTTTCCAGAAAAACTGAGGGACATTTGCTTTTTGACGACAGAGTTAGTTCGGCCTGACTTCGATGACTTTGAATGGTGTATTACGGATAACCTAATTCCTTGCCAGATTAATTTTCAAAATAACCCAGAACTCCCTTGGCAAGGTGATATTTCTCAATTTTGTGCAATCAACGGCTCACAAGCGGCACAAATTGGCGCACCTTGTGATGATGGTAACCAATACACT
This sequence comes from uncultured Saprospiraceae bacterium, assembly GCA_937928615.1. Taxonomy (GTDB): domain Bacteria; phylum Bacteroidota; class Bacteroidia; order Chitinophagales; family Saprospiraceae; genus JAFMDF01. The sequence continues at coordinate 9,924 of CALFWI010000448.1, forward strand.
TATAAAGATCAAATTCAAACAGATTGCAGTTGTCAAGGAGCTTCACCTACTATAGATTGTCGGGTCATTCAACCAGCAAGTTCTGCAACGAGTGCAGATGGACAAATTGAATTGACGCTTAGAAATAATGGCCTTGATTTTCAATTATGGTATAATGGAACGAACATCAATAATAATCAAACGACTTTTATTGATATAAATGAAAATGATACAATTATAGTCTTAAGTAATTTGCCAATAGGAGATTATCAATTCTATACAGGGCAAAAAAATGATATTAGTTTAGGGTTTTGTATTTTAAGCCTAGATGCTCAAACTTGTCGACAGCGAGATTCTTTAGCCTTGGTGGCTTTGTATCATAGTACAGATGGACCGAATTGGATTGACCCTTGGAATTTGAATATCGCTATGGAAAATTGGGAGGGGGTGAGATTAAATTCGGAGGGATGCGTAGATGCGCTTGACTTAGATGGAGAAGCTGGTTGGTTTGAGGGTGCTCGAGGAGGAAGAAATTTAAATGGAACGATTCCTGCAGAACTAGGTAATTTGCAAAATTTAAAAATTCTTATTCTTGCTAGAAATGAAGGACTAGTAGGTACTATTCCCGCTGAATTAGGTAATTTAAGCCAATTGATAACCCTTAATTTTACATCTTCTAAAAACATTACAGGAACGATTCCTACTCAATTGGGGCAATTAGCCAATTTGGTAAACTTGGTATTTTATGATAATGATTTAACAGGAACGATTCCTACTCAATTAGGTAATCTAGTAAATCTAGCACTTCTTGATTTATTCAATAATAATCTAACTGGTACGATTCCTAATGCTTTTCAACAATTGACCAATTTAAAGAAATTACGGTTGTCTGAAAATAACCTAAATGGCAGCATTCCTGCGTTTTTAGGTAATCTATCTAATTTAGAATCATTGAGCCTTGATAACAATCAATTTGAAGGAATATTGCCTACAAGTTTGGGGAATCTGTCAAACCTTGTTTTTATGTCGATTAATAATAATAATTTAGAAGGTAGGCTACCAAAAGAGTTGGGAAACTTAACAAATATAGAACACTTTTTAATTGATAATAATAACTTTATTGGAGAGATTCCAACGGAGTTATGCAATTTTAGTAAGCTAGAGACTTTTAGACTGCAAAGCAACCAGTTTTCAGGAGAGATTCCTCCTTGTCTAGGACAACTACCTTTCGGCAATAGTTTAACCATATTCAATTTATCCAATAATAATTTAGAAGGTTGTTTTACAGATGATTTGTTGCCTATGTGTCAAATAGGTTTTAATGCTGATGGGAATTATCGAGTATTAGGTTATACTTTAGTGAATAATCCGCTATTACCTTGGGAAGGCGATTTTGTGCAATTTTGTAATGATAAAGAACAAACTGGAGCGTTTTGTGACGATGGTAATCCTTTCACTACTAATGACCAGATTCAAGAAGATTGTTTGTGTTTAGGAATTGATACTACCTCTTGTAGATATCGAGATTCTTTAGCACTTATCGCTTTTTATAATTCCACCAATGGTTCAGACTGGTTGATTAAACAAGAACTAGTAAATGGTGTCCTTAAAAAAAGCCCGTGGAACTTGAACGAGCCAATAGATACTTGGTTTGGCGTGTTAATAAATGAAGGCGGATGTGTTAATGCCTTGGTTTTAGATGGGGATAATTCCCTTAATGAAACTGCTGATGGAGGCTTGAACATCATTGGAGAAGTGCCAAGTGAAATGGGTAATTTAACAGATTTGGAAGTTTTAATATTTGCTCGAAACCCACAAATAACAGGAGCTATTCCGCCTGAATTGGGGCAACTTAGTAAATTGACGAATTTTGAAAACCAACTTTGCTCTTTTTCTGGTACGATTCCATCAGAACTAGGAAATTTAATAAATTTAGAAAGACTAAGTTTTTTTAGTAATCAACTAGAGGGGGCAATTCCACCAGAACTAGGAAATTTACATCAATTAACACATCTTAACTTATACAATAATAAGTTATCGGGTGAACTTCCAGTCCGTTTTCAAGAACTTACGCAGTTGCAATTATTGAATTTAAGCGAGAATCAATTAAGTGGCAACCTACCATTAGGTTTAGGTAATCTCACTAGTCTGACTAGTTTATTACTTGATGGTAATAATTTTTCAGGAACAATACCTTCGACATTGGGAAATTTAGTAAATTTAGAGCGCCTAACTTTAAGTAGCAATCAATTTATTAATAATATCCCTTCCGAACTATGCCATCTAACCAATTTACAACAGTTGTTACTAAATGATAATCAACTGTCGAGTATAATACCTGCTTGTCTTGGAACACTCAACTTTGATACAATCCAATACTTCAATTTTTCCAATAATAATTTAAGCGGTTGCTACCCAATTGAGTTCCTGAATATTTGTAAAATAGGAGCTAATAATTCTGGCAATTCAGCAGCAGTAGGGTATCGGTTTAATGGAAATCCGCTGTTACCTTGGCAAGGTGATTTTACGCGTTTCTGCAACGGAGAAAATCAACAAGGTGCAGCTTGCGATGATGGAAACCCTATTACGATTGACGATAGGATTAATGAAAACTGCGATTGTGAAGGAGTGATTGTGGAAACCTGCCGCCAAAGAGATTCTACTATTTTAGCCAATTTTTACTTATCCATCCCAGAGCCTAGAGTAGTTGATTGGGATTTAGAAAGACCAATAGATAGCTGGCAAGGCATTGAATTGAATGAAGAAGCATGTGTATCGGAAATAGTTTTGGAGAATATTAATTTAAGTAGAGTAGCTATTCCATCAGCATTTGGACAATTAGCTGCTTTAAGGATTTTAAGATTAAGCCGATGTAACCTTTCTGGCACCATTCCAGATGCTTTAGGAGATTTAAGTAACCTTACAGCATTGGTATTAAGTGATAACGCACTAAATGGTAGTATTCCAGTTGCTTTAGGAGGATTGAGTAAGCTTTCAGCATTAGTATTAAATGATAACGCACTAAATGGGAATATTCCAGTTGCTCTAGGAGAATTGAGTAATCTTTCAGCATTAGTGCTGAATAATAATTTTTTAGAAGGGAGTATTCCTGCGGAATTGGGCAACTTAAACTTAGAAAGGTTTTATTTAAACGAGAATAGTTTGGAAGGTTGTTTTCCAGAGAGCATAAGGAAATATTGCTCATTGAATTTTAGCACTGAAGAAAGTAATGATGGATATAATTTAACGGGTAATCCCAAATTGCCTTGGCAAGGTGTTTTAGATATTTCCTTCTGTAATAATACCTCATTGAGAGGAGAAGGGGCTTCTTGTAATGATAATAACTCCGAAACAAGTGAGGATATAATAACATCAAATTGTGCGTGTGTTGGAGCATTACCTCCTACTTGCCGAGAATTGGATTCTATGGTACTGAGAACTTTATATACCAGCCTCAAAGCTTCAGGAGCAGTAGACATACAATGGGATATAGATAAACAACCGATGGACCAATGGCAAGGAGTTACTTTAAATGAAAATGGTTGTGTAACGGAGCTTAAGCTACTTGATAAAAATATTACAGGAGCATTACCAAAGGACATTAACGGATTGACCGAATTGGAAGTTTTAGATGTAAGCGGTAATAAATTATCAGGTGATTTTTATGGAGTGATTAAAGATTTGAAAAAATTAAGGGAACTGAATCTTGCTAATAACCAATTTACCTTTAGTCCTATTTTAACGGCATTGGAATCGTCTCCAAATTCCTTAGTTTTTGCGTATGCGCCACAAGCATCTTTTTATCCAGATACTTCTTTTGCAGAGGTATTAGGTGCCACCTTAGATTTTAATTTAGGTATAGACCCTACCATTACAAATAACCTCTATGAATTGGTAAAAGAAGCGCAGATTGAAACAGACAGTTTTTATAAAAATGAAATCACTTTGTCGAACCTCCGACTAGAAGACGAAGGTTTTTATACGGTCAAAGTTACAAATCCTAATGCACCTTCATTAACCTTACGCAGTCGCTTGATAGAGATTGAAGTGACTTGTCCAAGTAACGTACCCATTGCTGGTTTCAATACCAGTGAATCCCAAGAAGAATGTAGTGATGAGACATTCCTGTCTGCTTCTATTCCTGAAGGTTATACTCTTAAATGGACAACCAATGGCGACGCAGAAATGGCTACTCCTAATGAATTG
>CALFWI010000449.1 GCA_937928615.1 uncultured Saprospiraceae bacterium
ACTCCGCTCCATCTACACCAAATTCTTTCCAATCAGTCGCATTCATTTGTCTGAAAGTCCCTGTGGTAACATTATTTTGACCGACCTCTGCCATATTGATTTCAGTAACTGCAATACTTGGAGGATTCGCAGATACGGCAGAACAATTCATTGCAAAAGTAAATTCTCCTGCTACACCTGCTGCATAGCCATCCACCATAATGACATAACAACCTGGTGCTAAATCTTGTACACTTATAGTTTCGTTATCCAATCCACCAGTAATACTCAAAGCTTTACATTCATTGATAAATCCGAATCTATCCAAAGAAAATAAGAACAAATCCAAATCTGCCGTCAAATCAGAGATGCTAATATCATGAGTCACAATAGCTTCTGGTGTTTCTTCTACTACAAAGTGGAAAATCATATCGTCTCCTTCAAAATTATCGCCTGCGGCAGTTGATATACAATCGGGATATTTACTAGCATCTAAAGAATTGCCTTCTCCTGCGGTAGTTGTCGTAAAAGTAGTGCCGCAGCTTACCCCGTATAATGCTCGACTTCTTGATTGTGCTTGTGCTTCAAATACTGCTTTGGATGCTTGTGTTTTAACTGCTTCATTAATGAGGTGAATGCCGCCTGCTGGTACGTTTCTATCGGAGTTGCTTAAAGTAGTTGTGGCTATTTTAGCAGTTGTTTGTAAGTCGCTTAAATTATCTTTCTGGCAAGATGTTAAAGCGAAGATAGCGAAAATGATGGCTGCGATATTTAATTTTAAGTTACTCATAATTGATATTTTTTATGTTTTAAGGAAATTGTCAAATAATAATTAAGTATTGATTTACCTTTAATCGCAGCTTTTTTAAAAGGTGACCCTGTTTGGAGAAAGTTTTTTATTTTTTATTTAAAAAATTTATTACACTCATTTAATATGTTGATTAATAGTTTTTTATGATGTATTTTTTGAGTGTGACTTTAATCTGATGTACACTTATTAATGACTAACCCAGAATGGGTTAAACAAAAATAACCCCGTATGAAATGCGGGGGTAACGTAATATTTGATGGTTTCCCAACTCTGAAAGAGTTGAACAATAACTTTCTTTTTGTTCAACTCTTTCAGCGTTGGGAAATCGTGTATAATCTACCAAGTCTCCGCATTTCATACCGGGTTATTTTTGTTCAATCCTTTTAGGATTTTTTCTACATCAGATTAAAGCCACAATCGTTTTTTAATTGGAATTGAGATTGAAGTTGATATTGAAGTTTCCCTTTTATTACACAGTACTTCTAGGAGGATGCCTTACGGATTCAAAATGATTTAACCGATTAGGAACGGATTTTATTAATTGAATAGCTTTAAAAAAGAAAAGGCACTCCTTTTATCAGAAGCACCTATTTATATTTTTTAAAGTTTTAAAAACGAGTCATTCAGCAGGTCAAAATCAACGCTATTTACTTCGCTAAAATAAACCCTGCCCAATAAAACGGCCGATATTTTTCATTCATTGCCAACTGTGCCTGATATAAGGCAGTAGCAGCATTATTAGATTGGAGATAAAATTGGTAAAAGGTCGTCATCAATTCTTGGGTTTGTTGGTCAGGGATTTTCCAGAGACTAGTGATTAATTGTTGAACGCCTGCCATTTTAAACGCTCGCTGTAAACCGAATACCCCTTCCGTATCATAAATATCGCCTAAACCAGTTTCGCAAGCAGATAAAATAACTAAGTTGGTATTGAATAAATTAAGGTTCGATATTTCGTAAGCAGTCAACACCCCATCATCTAAATTAGGAATACGACCACCACCTTTCCACGTATGATTCACGCCTGTAAAAACTAGCCCTGAGCGAATCAAAGGATTACTGGAAGTTCGGATTCTATCTTTTAAAGTTCGGGGGGGCTTTTGCTGTCTTTTAAGCGGTGCAAAAAAATAACCATGCGTGGCTAAATGTAAAATGGAGGGTGCTTTCGGACCACTCAATTTTTTGATATTATCTTCCGTCGCTTCGGTATTTAAAAAGGTTGTTACTTCCCAATTTTCTTGTAGAAATTGTTGTTCGATATTTCTAACTTCTTTTGCTGTGCCGGGTAAATAATTAAAGCGAACTGCGGAGCGAGTGGAATCTATTGCTGCCTTTATATTTTCCGTTTTCGTTAAATCAGAAGTTAAGTTTACATCATTGGTCGGTGTAATGTAAGCAACCGAATTAGTCGCAAGCTGTTGCAAAGCAAGAGAATCTAAATCAAAATTAGCCCCACCGACTAAGGCAATGCTTTGATTGGTCGCTTTAGTAGCATTTCCTTCTTTGACCAAATCTCGCATATTTCCATAATAATCAAAGCGGTATTGATTCATCAAAGTCTGTTTACCACTTATAGCTGTAGGCAAAGCTGCAAAAGACACTTTATGCAACAAACCCGTTGGAGATATTTTAATAGTTTTAATTCCTTTTAAATAAGGGACTAAAGGTTGCCAAAGCAATTGGTATAAATCGTAACCAATTTTAGGATTAGCCACATAATTACTACCATTGGCACGTATTTTAGCACGCAATATTCTTTGCAATTGTTTTTCTTCGGCGAGATAAATAAAATGAGGCGCTTCGGTGGTTTTGTTAGTTAATAATACGCCATAGAAAACGCTATCTGTTTTACGTTCTGGTTGATAAAAGTTAAATTTGATAAAATCTAAAGCGATCTCAGATGGCTGCAATACCGCTTGCATATCTTCAAAAGTAGCCAACTGCTGTCGATATAATTGCTTGGACATTGCCTCGTTTCCTCTCACCAATTGCTTTTCTAATAAAATTGCCGCCTCTTCCATCTCGACTAAATTAAAATTGGCTTGCGCTTTTTCTTTTTCAGATAGGGTATAGGCTTGACTCAATTGTTGGCGCAAGTTCGTCCATTTTTTTAATAAAGCAACGCCTTCAGGATTTTGTAAACTATCAATTTGAATTTTATTATCTACACTAAAATCAAGCGCCAAACTTTTGGTCGCTAAACTACTATTTTGCATCTCCACATAAGCCCGTTCATCAATCGTATCTTGCCGAGCGACAAACGAATAAAACTCTTCAAAATAATCCATACTTTCTTTCAAATAACTTAATCGAGTAGCCTCTTCAAACGTGCTGTAATAATTATAAATCAGATTGGTTTGCCCTTCAATTAATCGTTGATAATAAGTCAAAGCCGTATCGGGTTGTTCCAATAGTGCATAAATATTAGCTGTATTGGAGAGCGTAGACATAAAATAAGGATGCTTTTCTCCCAAAATTAATTTGTCGAGTCTTTCGGTTTCCAAATAGAAATCCTTTGCCTTTTCTAACTGATTGGTCTTTTCATATAAATGAGCCAAGTTGATAATCACAGAGGCGTAATAAGGATGTTCTTCTCCGAATATTTTTAGAACGAGTGCTTTGGCCTTTTCTAAAGTTGGTTTAGCTTTTTCTGCTTGATTTTCGTCTACATAGTTGAGGCCTAGATTAATGAGGATAGCAGCGTATATTTGAGAGTTGGTTTTGTTTTTTTCTTCTAGGAAGGCTTTGCCTTCTTCGAAAAGGGCAGTTGATTTTTGGGGTTTATTTGTAGTAGAATAAAGTGTTGCTAAATTATTTAGACAAATACTATATTCTGCAATGTTGCCTAGTGATTTGAAAATACCTTTAGCAGAAATGTAAGCTTCCACGGCTTTGTCATATTTTCCTATTTCTTCATATAAAGTACCAAGCGTAATCAAAGTAAAAGCAAAGGAAGGAGATTCCTTAGGTAGGGATTCAGCGTTTTTTACTTCTAATAATAATGCTTCTGCTTTATCATATTTCCCTTGGTGGTAGTAAGACCGCGCAAGATTTCGCAATGTCTTTAGGCTAAAAAAATGTTGCCGACCATATACATTTTGCCTTATTTTTAAAGCAGTAAGAAATGCTTTTTCCGCTTTTGAATGCTTACCGATTTTTAAAAATATCATTCCTTTATGTATCCAAATAAAGGCTTGTTCAGGATGATTAGGAGGAACTAGCTTATTTAGATAAATCAAGCTTTCTCTCAAGATTTTTTCTGCTTCTAAAATTTCATCTTGTTGGTATTTCGATTCAGCAATTCTATATAAAATTTCTGGATATAGAATATTGTGCTGTAAATTTTGTTGTTCTAATAATTTTTTTGTTTTTCTGTAAAGAGAATCAGCTATAGCATATTCTTCTTTTTCAATATTTATTCCACCTAAATAAGTTTCAATTTTGGCCCTTAATAAAAAGTCATTATTTGGATTCGCCTTCAAAAGCAATAATGCAGTAGTTAAAAGGGAATCTGCTAAGCTAAATTTTTCTAAATTATAAGCTAATTTTCCTTGAAGACTATAATAAATCACTTGATTCTTCTGACTAGCATCTGGGATAATTTCAGCAATATTTATCATAGCACGCTCATAATCTCCATCTAATTCATATAACCGAGCTTGTTGATATAAAAATTGACTATACTTTTTATGCTTTTTAGTTATTTTGTTCGATAAAAGGCTTAAGTTTTTTTTACTTTCTTCAATTTCATAATTAACTAATTGTTGTTCTATTTTTTTCAATTGCCGATTAATTTGCGCAGATAGTGCACTATTAATTAATAGAAACAAAAACAAGCAATTAATGAGTTTTCGCATAGGCTATTGAATGACTATTTTTTTAATTAACTGTGTTTGTTCTGTTTGAAATTGAATAAAATAAATTCCTTTTGAATAGCCATTAAGCTTAAGGCTTTCGGAATATTGACCACTATTTTCGATAGGTTTATTAGCGATTACTTCTAATAACTGACCATTTAAACTATAAATTGCTAAATTTATTTTACTCGGTTCGGGTAGTTGATAATTAATAGTCATTTCAACACTAGCTGGATTAGGATAGACAGCTAAAGAAGGTAATTCAATTTCTTCTTTTTGTTCCAATATATTAGTTGTTGGAATAATCGGTGCTATTCTTGATGCATTACAGCTAGGAGGTATTGCTATTTTTGCAGAAAAACTTGAACCACTAATAGCATTAAATCCTGGGTTTAAAGTAATAGCGGAGCCTGCTACAAAATAAACCGTGTCATTAGCTGCAATTACACCTTGCGAATTAATTTGATTTTCTGCCAAATATAAATCAGATACAATAGTATTTTGGTTAAGTGTTAAATTGGTATTAAGTACCTCTTCCCGATACACATAAATAGAAATTGTTAAAATATCCGACACACAAGTTTCATTTTCAATTTCCCATATCTCCATAAAACAATAATCATAATTATTTCTTGACACTGCCGAGTTATCTCTTAATCTTTTAGGGCGTCTAATCCTTATCGGTGCACCTTCATTACAAGCCAAGCCTTCATAAACAAACCAATCATCCATTAAATACTGTTTATAAGTAATATGCGCCTCCGCAGTCAAATCACCGCTTGTACAACTCAATGCATTAATGACGGTAAAGCTTACATTCAAATCTCCTTCCACACCAAATTGTTCGGTATCCCCAGAAATACAACCTTCCGAAAACGGCACACCCGCACATTTACAAGCTGCATCCAATACATCATTATAAGTATTCGCATCCAAATCATCGCAAGGAGTACCTGCGGTCATTGGGTCACATTCACAAATGTCGCCATAACCATTACCATCCAAATCTCGGTGTATAACAGGAGCGCCAATCACCCAATTGGAGTTCGTTCCCGTTTTGGCTAAGTTATTTAAAGTTCCTGTATTGCCATTGCCTGACATATCTGGAATGGTATTTAGGCTCGCATTATTTTCGTTGGGAATCCCTTCATTGAAATCGTAATAAGCGATTAAACCAGGTTCGTCCCCTCGGAGTTCTCGGTAACTATTGGCAGCCAGTTGTTGAGTAGTTCGAGCTACATTCCATATCCGAACTTCATCTATACGCCCATTAAAATCATTTTCTGTCACTCGTTTTTTACCTAAATGTAAATCCTTATTAGTAAAGTTGAAATCAGCTGCAATTCTACCTTGACTAACCCCATTTTTATAAACATACAAATTAGTTCCATCAAAGATGGTGGCAATATGAACCCATTCCTGAACGGTAACTGGAAAAGTCAATTGCGGTCCTGAAAATTTGCCAACCACAAAATTTCCATCAGCTTCCACTAACCAATGATGACTACCAAAGTCATATTGCCCAAGATGCAAAGGCCAAGACCGAAAATTAGGTAATTCATCAATATAGACCCAAGCTTCAATAGTATGGACTTGATTGCCTGTTCCAAATTCATCAATTATGGCATTCATATAATCATCTGTGCCATCGAAATTAATAGCAGGATTGGGCTTGTTTTCACAATTATCACAATCATTAGCCAAACCATCAGAATCAAAATCGACTCCACCAATGGCTGTTTGTACTTCGAAAGCACCTATATCTAGGTAATTACTTACTAAAAAAGGAGATGCTTTTCTATTATTTCCTGCAATATCCATTGCTCCAACGTTGACAGATGTATTTCCTCTATCTACCGCAGGAGACATACAATCAATCCACAAACTATCATTAATAAATAACGGGTCACTATCCAAATTATTTGCACCAGTTACACCTGTGGGTAATTGAACCATACCATTACTATTTTCATCGTAAAGAATGGAATTATTGAGGATAGCAGTTGCATTTCCAGTAAGAACTATTTCACTATTGTTCTTATCCCACAAGATACAATTAGTAAATTCATTGCTTGACCCTGCACCTATATGGTTTAAAAAGCAAGCAGTCCCAGTATTATTTGAATTTTTATTTTCGCTAAAACTACAGTTTTGAAAACCTATAGTGAAAGGCTGAGAAATGGCATCTGATTCATCATAAAAACTGTAAGTAGCATTGCCATTATTGCCGCCATTATTACCTTTAAAAACACAATTTTGAATCGTACCGCCTGCATTGGCTTGAAGGAAAGCACCTCCGCCAGAAGGAGCCGTATTATCATAGAATTTGCATCTATTAATAGTTGTATTTACATAAAAATTATAAAAACCGCCACCAAAATTAGTTGCGGTATTTTGAGAGAAAGTGCAGTTTGAAATGGTAGTACTTGCTGTTAGGTCAGCCCCTTGTAAATACATGGCTCCTCCAGTATTCCCTGCCTTATTCTCTGTAAAATTGGTATTAGCTATTCCCA